>JAPUHZ010000161.1 GCA_027297485.1 Deltaproteobacteria bacterium | reverse complement strand
AATAATGATCTTTGAAGTCCCCCTTAGGTAGTGTGCAAAAGGCATACCAAGGAATAGGGGTGTGATTTTTTACGCACCGAGAGCCAGAGTAGGGGATTCAGTGAAGGGATTGGTATCTCATTGAAATTCTAATGAATATTGGATGTTTTTGAGAAGAACTAGGCCTGTCTGTGACAGGGGAGCATAAGGACCGAGAATTAAAATATGTCAGTCAAATTATGACATTTTTACCCAAAATTGTGACATTTCTGTCATAGAGCCATGACAACTCTGGCAAAAAACTCTTTCGCAGATGTAACAGGATTTGTCTAACTTAAGAATTAGTTTTCAAAAAAGAAAACTTCTGGGGTCATTGCTTGACTTTGCACCTTCTCGTGCCCGTGAAACGTGATCGTACTCGTATTTATCACTTCCCCGCCTTCATCCATAACGCGCTGCCTTTTCCTTCACGAGAAATCCGATCTTTCGTTTCTTGATCTCCGGCGGGACCATGAGCTGTCGGATGGCATCGATTAGAGCCTTGATGTGACCATCGTGGCTCGTGTTCGAGGACCGGCACGAAAACCGAGCACGAATGTGACCGAGGCAGTCAAGCGCGATCATGATAACGCCCGCCAGAGACAGGCTATGGCAGACAACCCTTTTTCAGCAGGCTTCTCAGCGGATTTCTTTGCGAATGAGGATGTCCTCCATGAGTTTGTAACCTTTGTCCTTCACTTTGGGCATTTTCTCGTGCCCTATCAGAACCACGCGGATTCCTTTATCCTTCAAGTTTGAGATTTCCTCCCAGGCCGCCTTTGTGCCCTTTCTTGCATGCAGCCCGCCGGCCTTTGACAGCATTGCAGCGCCTTCCGCACTCAGCATGAAGTCGAGAAAGAGAGCCGCCGCGTGCGGGTGCCTGGCATTTTTGACGATCCCGGTATGGCTTCCTATGGACCCGGGTGTCGGATCCGGATAGACGATGGCGACGGGGCATCCTTTTTCATGCTTCATCTGCGCGACGCGGGCAGGATAGACTTCGACTGCTATCTTGGTCTCCCCGGCGCAAAGGAGTGATACCTGCAGGGTGTGTCCCCTGCGAGGAACCGCGCCGTTGCGCATCAGCGCCTTCATGTAATTGACGGTTTTTTCCTCTCCCCAATCGAGGAGCCAGACAAAGACCGCCTGCTCGGGCTCGGTATCGATCGAGATTTCATTTTTCCACTTGGGCTTAAGGTGATCGGCATAGCTTTTGGGAGCTTCCGTCGGCTTGACCAGGTCGGTGTTGTAGGCGATGACCACCAGCGTATAATTGTTGGCGTACCAACGCGCCTCTTTGTCCCAAAATTGGCTTGAGAAGTGTTTTTTCTCGGGAGAGTCATAGCGCGTGAGAATCCCCTCCTTGAGCAATTCGCCGATGTTGTCGAAATCGACTCCTACGATGTCGGCCTCAAGCTTTCCCATGCGGTGTTCCAAGAGGATCCGGTCCAGCCCTCTGGCCCCTTGGAGGCGGGAGGATTGGACTTTGACGAAGGGGTATTTCTTGAGTATCCCTTTACGTAGGCCCGAATAGTACTGATCCCCTGGTTTGAGAATACCGTGAGCTTTCCCTCTTTCTTCGCCCCCTCCTCGAGCCGCTTCTGCCTATCCGCAGCGGGAAGTTTGCTGATCTTTGCGAGCAGCTCCTCAACGGTCGCCGCGAGAGCCGGCGGCGAAAAGGCCGTGGCAAGCCATCCGATCGCCAAAAGTATGTTGAGAGTCCTAGCGATTCTCATAGCAGACCTCCTTTTTTGCTCGTTTAGGCTTTGCCGTTAACGGTTAGGTTCATGGTTCCAATGCCTTCGATCTCCGCGGTGAGTCGGTCGCCAGACTGAAGCTGCCTCTGAAAAGCCGGCGAATCGGGATTGCCTGTGGCAATAAGATCACCGGGGTAAAGCATGCTCACGCTGGAGAGAAAACTGACGAGATCGGCTACGCCGTTGATCATCGCATCCGTCTTGGCCGACTGCGTCAGCTCGTCGTTCACCCAAAGGCGCATCGTGAGGTCTTGAGGATCGTGAATCTCATCTTTGGTCGCAATCCAGGGGCCAATAGGGGCAAAGGTTTCAAATCCCTTCCGAATACAACGGCTCCCTTGACCTCCCCTTCCTGTCCCATAGCCCCGCGCCGTGACATCGAGAATAATGGTGTAGCCAAAAACAGCCTGCAGCGCTTCTTCTTTTGAGAGATGACGGGCCTTTTTACCAATGACGATGCAGAGCTCGAGCTCTGGAAAGATCGTCTGGGCGCCTGCTGGAATAACAATCGCCTCCTCCGGTCCGACGATAGCCGAGGGCGGTTTAAGAAAAGTCGTCTCCAAAGTTTCCTGCGGAGTTAAGGTACGGGCCTCACCCCTTCCCCTGGCATCACCCAGACCCGAGCTGCCTCTCCGGTAATTACCGGCAGCGGCCCAGATCTTTGAGGGTCGTTCTATGGGAGGATTAAGTTGTCTGGGGTCTAGCTTCGCCGCAGCTCCTTTGGCCACGGCGTCATCAATGTGAGCCTTAAGCGAGTCATACTGATCGATGAGATCGACCATCGTCCCCTGTCTCGGGAAAAGGCCCTGGCGAGAGAGATGTTCCCCAACAGGGACATAGGAATCTCCTTGGATAACAGCAAGCTCCTGAGGCTTGATCACTGCTAAATGCATTTTGGTCGTACTCTGTTTTTTGACGGATTAGATTATTACTCAGGCTAAGTTTTTAGCAAGCGGTATTTTCGCCGGCTAGCCCTCCGTCGTTTCCGCTGTTCACTCACAATCCGATTATAATATTTCGAGCATTGGAGATTAGGTCTTGCAATCCAACATCAGTTAACATTTCATTGCTCTCCCGGCGTCAGAAGCTGGAGGCGGTGGCCGTCGGGGTCAGAGAAGTAGATACAGTGAGGATCGCCCATGCGGCCGCTGACTTCAACACCCGCCTCCTCCAATACAGCCTTTACTTTCCGGTACTTGCCGGACTTAAGACACAGGGCCATGTGGTTCATCTCGTCACCCGCATGGATCCTCTCTCCTTTGCCCACCTCAAAGAGCGCCACGCTCTGCTTCCCGCAGTTCATAAAGAGATACGTGGAACCTTCGTGGTCCACCTCCATGCCCAAAAGCTCCACATAAAACTTCTTGGAGCGAGGTAGGTTCCTGACGTGAAGCACGACATGGTCGATTCCTGTAACTTTAAGAGGCGCCTTCATAACAGTCTTACCCCCCCGGCTTGAGACAAGCTAAAGGTATTCAAAATCGAGGGGAAAGGTCAAGGGAAAATATAAAGAATAATCGGGGGTCGGGCTTTCTTATCTTGACTATCCTTGAGATGAGTTTCTTCTCCAGGCACAGTTAAGGCTTAGGAGAAGGTCTTTTTAATACCAGATTGCTCAAGGACAATTCCATGCCCGTCTTCCCTACCCCTGATTTGACGACCTTCTTTTGATAACTTCTAATCATCCCCTAAGCCGAAAAAGCCCAACTGGGGACTCCTGTCCGGGATGATGTAATACTTATCGGAGATGTGACCTGATCGAACGATTCAGTTTTAGTCAGCCACTCGATAAAGGGGGCTTATACTGATGCCACTCCGGAAAGCAATACGCAGATAAAGCCCATCTTGACAGAACTGGTTGGACAGTGGGAAAATCTCCCGCCGAAGGAGGGCAAGTCACTATGTTCACTAAGATCAGGCATGTCGCTATTTACACCGAAAACTATGACAGGATGGCGAAGTTTTATCAGACGGTTTTCGGAATGAAGAAGATCACTACCGGGATGACCGACGAGACCGGGAATTACAATCCAAACCGAGGGCACATCAGCGATGGGGTTATAGGCTTTGCCCTCTTACAAAGGCAGCCTGGGATCCAGGCCGGGCTCGATCATTTTGGTCTTGAGGTGGAGGATGTCCAAACGGTGTTGGACAGACTGGAGCGAAACTACCCTGATATCATGGTGGCAAGAAGTCCGTCTCATGTTCCTTTCGCAGGGTTAAGGACCCATGATCCTACAGGTAATCACTTTGATCTCTCTCAGAAAGGGATGGCTAATGTGAGGGAAGGATACACTCAAGAAGGTTGGGACCAGCCAAGATGGCTCCATCACATAGCCATCCGGGCCTCAAAACCTGCCCTTTTGGCTCAATTTTACCAAGAGGTGTACGAGCTCAGCCCGGTAGAGAATTTATCCGACAAGGATAGCTTTTACCTAACCGATGGCAGAGTGTGCCTCGCTATACGCCCATGGGACATGGTTTCATACAGAGGGTTGAGGGAAGGGCTCGATCACATCGGCTTTAAGGTCGAGAGATTAGAAAATGTCCGAAAGGACCTCGAAGAGATTGCCGTATCTTTCCCCGGGTCGGCCCCAAGGAAAATAGCCATTGGAAGAGAAGGCGCTACCAGGCAAAAAAACTTGGAGGCTTGTAAAATGGGAGCGTATGCAACCTCTGATCCTGACGGTGTCCTTATCGATCTTTCGGATTAGCGGGCTTTCATTATGGCATGATCTCGCTCTATCTCCTGGAGCTTACGCTCGGTCAAGGGAAAACCAAACTGTTCGTTGCGCATACGCAGGCGCTGGCTTGACACCCTTTGGATAATTTCTGCTGCACGCTCATAGTCCTTTTTGGTCCTCACCAGCTTAGCCAGAATTCGGCCGCCGACATTTTTGTGTTTCACCTCATCGAGGTGGATAGCCTTGAATGCGGAGGCGATTTTTCTCTCCACCTCTCCACCCTTTAACCTGCTGCAAACCTCATAAAGGGCACCGCCTCCGCCCTCGGTTAGCGTGATGGCCGCACGCTCGATATATTCATCTTTGCGTTTGATTTCTCTTTGAGTGATGGCCTCGGAGCCGTGCAAAAGCCCAGCGTAGGTTTTCGAATAGCGTGCCCTGATCTTGGCAAGCCTTTTATCCTCCGGCAGCCAAGGCAGCTCTTTCGGTGTGAGCTTCCTACCGCGCATCTCCTCCAGCAAGTCCATGATCAGTCTGGCATGCTTCGTTTCCTCTACAAGTTTTTCTCCAATCTCCTCGTATTCATGTCGATCCATTCCCTTATCCAGGTAGGGATAAAGCTTCATAAGCATTTCCAGCAGGGGCTTGATTGCGGAATATTCTTTGAAGGCCTGCGCCTTAAGCCAACGAATATGGTTCCTTTTGGTTCTCGGTTTGGTGAAATAGGCCGTGACTACTTCAGCCTCGGCGGAGCGATATCTTTCAGCCAGCTTCTCAAGCGATTTGAAATAGGAATCCATGCTGCTCCTCCGAACGGGCCCGGGGTTCAGCTACGAACCGGGTTGGGGTATGACAGCACCACACTTCTTACAGGTCCTGAGAGATTTATCTCCGTAGAATCGCCTGTGGACCTGCGAAACCGGATCTTGCCGATAATCCCCAACAAGGACGGCCACCTCGTAAACCTTTTCACCACACTGCTCGCAGAACCACATGAAGCGATCTTGCTCATCGGCTCGCCGTTTCCGTTCAAAGACAATAAACCAAGCATCCTCCGATACCCTGGGAGAATGAGGGACCCCACCCGGGCAGAGCAGTATTTGATTGGGGTGGATAACGGCTACTTTGCGCTCGCCATCTGGAGTGATGTAGTGGAGATGCTGTTCCCCGCCTAGCTGTAAAGTTACCTCGTCGCTCGGGTCGATATGGAAGTCCCTTCTCTGTTTGCGGCCTCGACTTAAAAATGCGATCGACTCCGAGTCCTGCCACACGATCTGCCTCTCCTTACCCGCTGCCTTAGTAGATTCGACGGCCTCTTTCAGATCTACTGCATATAAATCTTTCATCTTTACCTCCCTGCCGATAAGGGCTCTATACTACGCAATCCCCACATGTTAAAATCTAGGAGAGAAGCGAGCGCGCCTAATCCTATAGGCTTAATGATCGGCCCATTATAATTCCAAGCACCAGGGCGAGGTCAAGAGAAAAAAGGGCAGGAAATTCTGTAACTTTTCGGTCCTGGGGACAGTGGTAAGCAACCGGTTGCTTTGGATTGAGGCCGGCGCCACCTCCCGTCCCTAATAGATTTGAATATTAGCATACCCCCGCGGCTAGCCGCGGGCACATAACCGATGGGGTTTCCAAAGGGGAGAAGCGGTAGCTCTTCACCCATAGATCTTCCCTTGGGCCGACCTCGGGGTTTCAAACCCCGTGGTTGATATAATTTGATTCCCTCGTGAGAAATTATGACTCAGCCAACACTGTTGATTGTTGATGATGAGATGGGAGTTAGGGAATCTCTAAAAATCGTCTTTAGCAAGGATTTCCGAATCCTAGAGGCGGACTCAGTCAAAGTTGCTGTGCAAAAGACTCAAGAGGAAAGACCGGAGATAGTATTTTTAGATATCCTCATGCCCGAAACTGACGGTTTTCAGGCTCTCAGGCAGATCAAAGAGATCAATCCCCATTGCCAGGTCATTATGCTTACGGCCCTGAATACGAAGCGCACGGTGCTCACCGCTAAAGAATCGGGAGCTTTTGATTACGTCGTAAAGCCCTTTGACATAGGAGACCTCCAACTCAAAGTGGAGCGGGCTCTACGGAAGGTCACAGAGAAAGCTGGCGGTACCGGGTAGAGCGAGCCTCTAAAGTGCCCTCTAACTCCCGCTCGATCTCCTTCTTGTGTCCTATTTCGCACCTTTCCTCATCGCTTATATCCATACAGCCATCTTGAGGTGATTTTTCCTACGTTGCGGGCGGTATGATAAGTCCCGGCGGGAATAAGGATCTTTTCACCTGCTTTTAGCTGATACTTCTTCCCGCCCATCTCAAATTCTTCTTCTCCCTCCAACAGCATCACTAGCTCATCGGTGTTGTGCACAAAGTCAGCCCACACCCGTCCCGGTGGGTCCACCCACAAGTCGCAGGAAAAACCCCGTGCGGCCCAATCTCTTTCAACTTTTTCCCGGTCCACCGATGCCATCATGTCAGCCCTTGGTTCGGGAGCTCTCCATTCCTAATTCGATGATCCCACAAACTCTGCAAGCGCTCCAAAATGATCCAAAGCAAACAGCCCTCATGAATCTAACATGAGACTAAGACCACCACCAGGTGCCGTCAAGCATAGCTAACGCTTGCTCCAGTCAAGGAAAATTAGTAGCTTAGGATGCTACTGGGGTTTTTTGCTTGGCACGGAAATATTTTTTAAAAAGTAGCGGCTCGCCTACCCGCAGCCCCTCCGGGATCGACTACCGGCGGGAGTTGAACGAGGCCCAGTACCAGGCGGTGACGACGAGTGAGGGGCCCTTTTTGGTGATCGCCGGGGCCGGCACGGGTAAGACGCGCACCTTGGTCTATCGGGTGGCCCATCTGGTAGAGATCGGGGTTGATCCCCGTTCGATCCTGCTTCTTACCTTCACCCGCCGGGCCGCCGAGGAGATGCTGCGTAGAGCAAGCCTCTTGAATGACAATCGTTGCGCCAAGGTAGCCGGTGGGACCTTTCATTCGTTCGCCAACGGAATCCTGCGCCAGTACGGACGCAAAATCGGCCTGTCCCCTGCCTTCACTATCATGGATCGTCCTGACAGCGAGGACGTAATCCAGCTTCTGCGCGCCGAGATGGGTCTCAACACCAAAGAGAGGCGCTTTCCCCGAAAGCATACCGTGGCGGAGATCTACAGCATGGCCCTTAATAAACAATGGACCATTCCGGATCTGATCGAGAGGGACTACCCCCATCTCTATGACTCGCTCGAAGAGCTGCTGCAACTTTACGAACGCTATGTGGAGTACAAGAGTGGAAAGACTCTGCTCGACTACGACGACCTCCTGATCAAGCTTAAGGAACTTCTGTCGGACCACGAGGATATGTGCCGCCGTCTCTCCGACACTTACCGCTTCATCATGGTCGATGAGTATCAAGATACGAATCAGCTCCAGGCCCGGATTATCCGCCTGCTGGCCGCAACCCACGATAATGTCATGGTCGTCGGCGATGACGCCCAAAGCATCTATTCCTTCCGCGGGGCCAATTTCCGCAACATCATGGATTTTCCTAAAGAGTTTCCCGGGACCAGGATGATCGCTCTCGAGGAGAACTATCGCAGCACCCAACCCATCCTGAGTTTCACCAATGAGATCATTCTGCGGGCTGAGGAGAGGTACGAGAAAAACCTTTTTACCCACAAGGCGGATGGTGATACCCCCCTTCTGGTCCAGGCGGAGAGTGAGCAGAACCAATCCCGCTTCGTGTGTCAGAAGGTGCTGGAGTTGAGGGAAGAGGGAGTGCCGCTGTGGGATATCGCCGTGCTGTTTCGTTCCAGTTTTCACTCTTTCGACTTGGAGATTGAGCTGGCACGGCACAACATACCTTTCATTAAAAGAGGCGGCTTCCGGTTCATGGAGAGCGCTCATATCAAAGACCTCCTCGCCTACCTAAGAATCCTTTCCAATCCACAGGACACCATTTCCTGGAGCCGGGTCCTAATGCTTCTAGAGGGGGTGGGAACGCAGCTCAGCCAAAGGGTAATCCATTGGCTCTTGGAAGGGACGAACCCTACGGAAAGGTTGCGCTCCTTTGAGACGAGGGGCAAGGTCGCGCATGGTCTAAGGACGCTGGCACAGGTCTTGGAGGCCTGTTCAGAGGGGTATCGCCCGGCGGAAAAGGCCCAATACCTCATGCAGTATTATCTCCCCATTCTTAAACGGAAATACCCTGACGACTATCCCAAACGGCTTAAGGATATGGAACATTTTCAAGGCATGACCGAACGCTATCGGAGTCTAGAGCGCTTGCTCAGCGATATGGCGCTGGAACCCCCTACCGATAGCGTCGAGGGAGTGCTGGCAGTCGACCCTGACGAAGGTCCGTTGGTCCTCTCCACAATCCATTCAGCTAAGGGGTTAGAGTGGCATTCGGTCTTCATCATTTGGGTTTTAGAAGGGCGATTCCCTTCCTATTATAATATCGATACCCAGGAGGAGTTGGAGGAAGAAAGAAGGCTGCTCTATGTGGCATCCACACGGGCCAAGGAAAATCTCTTTATCACCTATCCGATCAAGATCTTCGATCGGGGATTGCGCACGATCCTCTCCCGCCCATCCCAGTTTATAGAGGGAATCTCCGAAGAACTGTTAGAGCCGGTAACTTTGGTGGATGAGGAAGAGGAGCGCGGTTGGGAGGGGTGAAAATGAATCGTTTTTTACTCAACATTCTCGTTTTTGTTAGCGGCGCGGTTCTCATGGGGCTGGAGATTGTCGGGAGCCGGGTCCTTGCCCCCTTTTTCGGTAACTCCATTTTTGTTTGGGGAAGCCTGATCTCCGTGGTCTTGGCGGCCTTGAGTCTCGGCTATTACTGGGGAGGATGGTTCTCTGCCCACAGCCCCTCTTTTACGCGTCTCCTAGTATTGCTTCTAATCCCTGGGGTGCTGATCTTTCCTCTTCCCTTCCTCTATCCCATGGTCAATCTGTGGATTGCCAATACCGATTTCGGTATTCGACTCAACCCCCTTATCGCCAGCACGATATTCTTTTTACTCCCGGGCATCTTTTTGGGAACCATCTCCCCTTACGCCGTCCGTCTCGCCGCCACGACCTTGTCTGCAGTCGGCAGCACCGCCGGCACACTCTATGCATTATCTACCTGTGGCAGCATCTTTGGCACGCTGGTTACCGCTTTCTACCTCATACCGCTAATGGGGGTAAGCAATATCATTCATTCTCTAGGGATAACTCTCATCCTTCTCTCGCTTCTCCTATGGCCCTTGACACGGGTCCGTACCGAGCAACTTGAGAAGGTCGTAGCGACTCTTTCCCTGTCGGCATTGATTTCAGGGATTCTCGCCTCTTTGGTCTGGGCAGACAATGAAATAATCTATAAGAAGGACTCCTTTTATCATCGGATCATCGTCGAAGAGGATGAGGAGGCCCGCTATCTCTACTTTGACCAAACCCTGCAGAGCGCCATGAATTTAAAGGACCCCATGTCCTTGCGGTTGACTTATACGCGGTATGCCTCCTTGGGGCTGGCCTTCAGGCCGAACACAAAAAAGATGTTGATCATTGGATTGGGCGGAGGCTCCATCCCGAAAAAATATCAAAAGGAATTTCCCTCTTTGGAAATGGACGTGGCCGAGATCGATCCAGAGGTGATTCAGGTAGCCAAAAAATATTTCTTTTTGAAAGAAGAAAAAAACCTGCGCATCCACGCCCAGGACGGCCGACTTTTTCTGACACGGACACCCCAGCGCTATGATTTGATTATGCTCGACGCCTACAATACAGATACGATCCCGTTTCATCTCACCACGCGCGAGTTTTTTCAGACCGCAGAGCGAAAACTCAGCTTGGATGGGGTCCTTGTGATCAACATTATCGGGGCGATTACCGGACCCCACAGCAGGATCGTCCGCTCAGTGGTGAAAACCGTAAGGGGGGTATTCTCGCAGATATATATATTTCCAACCCTTCGAGCTAATCACGCAGGCCTAGACGACCTCCAGAACGTTATTGTTATAGCAACAAAAGATCGAAAAAGGCTGGATATCCATGAGATCATATCGAGATCCACCTCATTGGGGCGCGACCTGTTTCCATTCCCCATGAGGGATATTGCGGATTCATACTACGAGGCCCGGATACCGGATCACGATGTCCCCGTGCTGACCGATGACTATGCGCCAACAGATAGCCTGCTCCATCCTTAGTCTCCTGCTGGCCTCCTCATGCACCTTAACCGGCCCTGCAATTCCCCAAAGGATCGTGCGGGTTAAGGTCTTGGCAGATACCAAGCTCAGGGAGGAAAATCCCCGATGGGTCGAAGGGGTGAGGGGATTAATCGAGGAGGCATCAAACTTTTTTGAAGAGGAGTTCGGTATTCGCTTTGTCACCTATAGCGTTAATCCTTGGCCAAAGGAGGAAAGAATCCCTTCAACGGCCCGTCTGCTCACCCGTCTCAAAAGACAGATCCCTTTGAAAGAGGACAACAAGCAATACGATCTTATCATTGCATTTACCGGAGAATCAGTGAATATCTATTTTGGCGGCAGGGCCAGAGTGGACCGCATCGGAAATTGTCGAGAGGGATTGGGTAATTATGTGGTGAGTTCCGTGTTGGACCCATTCCGCTACTACGGACCGGACTCAGAGCCCGAATTGGACGTCCTGGCGCTGGTCCATGAATTGGGGCACATCTTTGGCGCCGAACACAACCAAGATATCAGCTCTATTATGCATGAGGATTTTGACTATCGGACGGAGTTCGATAAAAAGAGCCGGGAGACGATACTGAAAAACAAGTTTTGCCCATTCGGAAAACAGGCAAGAGGCAACAGGCCGTAGTTTTTCATCCTCACGGCTTCCTCCATGTTAGAGAATGTCCGCATCGTGCTTGTGGAACCAAAAGGTTCAGGCAATATTGGCTCAGTCGCCAGGGCCATGAAAAATATGGGCGTCAAAGATCTGGCCATAGTCGGTGGAGCGCGCACTAAGAGTTATTGGGCCAGGGCAATGGCGGTCCATGCCGGAGAGATTTTAAAAGAGAGTAAACGCTTCAGCGCTCTGCGTGAGGCGGTGGCCGATTGTGGTCTTGTGGTTGGAACAACCTGCCGCGGCGGACTCTACCGCAGCCATAGCCGTTTTCCGCGGGATCTGGCACCGAAGATCGTCGCCGCGGCCCGGTTCAAGAAGATCGCCGTTGTCTTCGGCCCGGAGGATCACGGCCTCAGCAATAGAGATCTCAAACACTGCCAGTGGCTCATTACGATTCCTTCCCATCCGGGCTATCCATCCCTGAACATAGCCCAAGCAGTCATGGTCTGTCTTTATGAAATCTTCCTAGCAGCACAGAAAAAAACCCTGAAGGAGCGGATATCTCGGGCCCCTTCTGAAAACATCGAGCGGCTCTTTGATAAGATGAAACGCTCTCTTCTTAAGATCGGCTTCTTAGATTCCGAAAACCCCGACCATATTCTGTTGGCCCTGCGCCGTATTCTAGGGCGTGCCGGTTTAGAGGAAAAAGATGTCCGCGTACTCACGGGCCTCTTTAGCCAGATCGAGTGGTATGGAGAAAATGGGTGGAAAGTGGTGAAAGAAAAGGAGAGAAAGGGTTTAAAAATCCGCTAGGAGGTTAAAGTGATGAACCACAATGAGATTGAAGTCAAAAAGACAGCCATCCTCTTTTTTGACATCCTCAACGGCTACTACCACGCAGCCGAAAAGGCCGCCAAGGCGCGAATGAAGCCGATGGTGGATAATGCTGTGCACCTTCGAAAAGCAGTCCGAGAAGTCGGTATCCCGACGTTCTTTGCCAAAGGGAATCACCGTGCCGACAGTGCAACCTCGTCTATCCTGATCACCGATACGGATATGCGCCTCCAACCCTGGCCCGAGGGGGTTGTTAAAAAATCAAAGCCTCACATTGTTGGAGGCGAGAAAGTCTCCGATGTCATTCCGGAACTCGACCCTCAACCCAACGACTATTATATTCCGAAATATCGCTGGAGCGCGTTTTACCAAACCTATTTGGACCTTGCTCTGCGTGCCCGCGGAATCGATACCGTTATCGTCTCAGGCGGTTCCACCGATGTCGGCATCGTAGCCACAGTCTTTGCAGGTAGAGACGCGGACTACAACATGATCGTCGTGCGCGACGCATGTGCGACCTCCCACGACCAACGTGCCCATGATTTCCTGATGGAACTGATTTTCCCGCGCATGTCCCGTGTGCGTACTACGGAACAGGTGCTGCAGATGATCAGACAGGCAAAAGGATAATCATTCGATTTTAATTACCAAGGAGGGCAATGATGGCAACGAACGGAAACTCGGTAAGTGGAGTCAGTGATAAGATCAAGCAAATCGGCAGGATGGACCTTCCAGGAGGAGGCTCTATCGCCGTGGAAGACGGATATGCATACGTCGGCCACATCGACCCTCCTCTAGGAACATCGATCATCGACGTCAGGGACCCTAAGCACCCCCGTCTGGTCGCCCAATTAGAGGTGCCCGAAGGCATCCACTCCCATAAGGTGAGAGTGAGCGGAAACGTCATGCTCGTGAACTACGAGCGTTTCCGAACGAAGAAAGAGCCCCAGGGGGGCCTCAAGGTATTCGATATTTCCGATAAAACTAAGCCCCGTGAGATTGCTTTTTTCAAAGCCGCTGCCAAGGGGGTCCATCGCTTCACTTTTGATGGCCGATACGCTTACTTCTCTCCGGTGATGGAAGGTTACCTCGGCAACATCACCATGATCCTTGATCTCAAGGATCCCTCTCGCCCGGAGGAAGTCGGGCGATGGTGGATGCCGGGACAATGGATAGGGGGTGGAGAATCGCCGACTTGGAAGGCCACGGATCACCGCTGTCACCATCCCATCAGGAGAGGAAACCGGCTTTACGTGAGCTATTGGCACGGAGGATTTGTTATCCTGGATATCTCGGACATGAGCAAACCCAAAATGATCAGTCACTTGGATTGGAGTCCCCCGTACCCTTGCCCCACTCACACCACCCTGCCAATGACAGAAAATATTATGGGTCGGGACATCATGATCGTCACAGACGAGGAGGTAGGAGAGAAGCTGGCCCCAAAACCAAACGCCTTTCTTTGGGTCGTCGACATCACTGAGGAGACGCGCCCAATCCCGATATCTACCTTTATGGTCCCGTATGACGGCGACTCCTATCCCGGAAACCGTTTCGGAGCCCATCAACCTGCAGAGCAAGTCTACAACAACACCCTTTATGTCACCTGGTTTGCCGGCGGCCTGCGTGCCTTAGACTTTTCAAATCCCTATAGCCCGAGAGAGGTCGGCACCTATATCCCCATGCCGGGAAAAGGGCAGAAGGTTGTCCAGAGCAACGACGTGTTCCGCCGCGATGACGGCTTGCTGTTCCTTATGGACCGGTTGGATGGGTTGGAGATCCTAGAGAGTCAGGTATAGGGGAGTTTTGAGTTTCGAGATGCCTTGAGACTTGAAACTTGGACTGGAGATTGTGAAAGCGAGGCCAAATGAAACTCTACGACTCCGCCATTTCAGGAAATTCGTACAAGATTCGCCTCCTCCTCTCCCAGCTTGGAATTCCCTGCACGATTATCCCGATTGATATCCTGAAAGGCGAGAGCCGCACACCGGAGTTTTTGAAGATTAACCCGAACGGTCGCACGCCGGTGCTTGACGACAACGGTTTTATCCTAGCGGAGTCGAACGCAATCCTTGCCTACCTCGCGCGCGGCACGCGATTCCTGCCGGAAGATCCGCACCGTTGGGCGCTGGTATTTCAGTGGATGTTCTTTGAGCAGTACAGCCACGAACCCTACATCGCCACGTCACGTTTTTTGCTCCAGCACCGACCGGACACACCGGAGCGTGCGCAAGCGCTCGCTCAGCGCCGTGATGGCGGCTGGGTCGCCCTCAAAGTAATGGAAGGACATCTTGGCACGCATGAGTTTTTCGTGGGTGATTACACCATCGCAGATATTGCTTTTTTCGCCTATACGCATGTCTCTCATGAGGGTGGGTTCCCGCTCGACGACTTTCCAAATATCCGCGCTTGGATCAACCGCGTCAAAGCCCAGCCGGGGTTCATTCCGATGAGCTGAAAGGCTCTGCAAATGGCTTGCCTGGGTGTCCAGCCTTGAACCGTTGGTCTGGTTTTGTGAGTCCAGTTTAAGAGCCGGATAAAGGGTGAAAAAAGGAGGCTTGCGTCTGCAGCGAGTTCTATTCGTAAATTTCCCGTCTATGTCCAATAAAGTGGATAGTGATGAGTTTTTTTGATCTGTCGTCTCACTAGTGTCCCAACGTTTAATCGAATAAATTCAATTGGTTAAGAGATTCACAGCCCTGCATATTGCAATCGGAATCTGTAAGCACTTGTAATAACGGCGTTCTTTCAAAAATGGTGACACTTAAAATCTGTAGAATTGTGTAAAGGCTCGCCTCCAGCCTGAGTCGTTTTTTGATGATGGCCACGAGCACATAGACCGAGACGGCAATCCATATCTGGGTTTTGACGGCATTCTCCTTGGTG
>JAPUHZ010000160.1 GCA_027297485.1 Deltaproteobacteria bacterium | reverse complement strand
AGGTGACCATAGGTATCGTTGTAACGTTTAAAGTGGTCTACATCCAGCATCATCAGGCTAAGTGACTCCTGGTTGATATGGCAACGCTGTAGATGGCGTTTCAGCATCTCATCCAGCCAGCGGCGGTTGTACAGACCGGTCAGGGCATCCACTTTGGAAATTCTCTCGTAGACGAGTTGCTGTTCTAGTCTTTCCATGATGGTACGGTTAGCCTTACGTAGCCGTGAAGAAAGGATATACAAAAGGTTCCGTGCGACAACATGGGAGCGATTGATCAGTGACCAGAGGATGTCGTCCGTAACTACCAGCAAACGGCATTCGGTGTCTGTTACCACGGTAGCGGAGGGGCGCGCACCTTCAATGATCGACATCTCTCCAACACATTGACCCACTTCCAACTGTGCGAGGACCTGCTGGCTATGGGAATCCAACTGTACTTGAAGGCGTCCCGCTAGAATCAAGTACAGGGAGTTATTGACCTGGTTGGAGCTGATTAGGACTTCGCCGGCTAGGAATGATTTGACCGGACAAGCAGTCAACACCCAATCGAGGACATCCGGGCTCTCGCCCTGGAAGAGTTGTAATTTAGCCAATTCGTTGGCTGACAGCGGTGCGTTGTCGGTAGTCATTACGTACCTGTCTCGTTATTGGCGGATGACGCCCCGGTGCCGGGACAACCTTTAATTTGTCACAAAATGAGCCATAATAGGAATCATATACAACAGGATTTTTCCGTCAAGGTTTGCCCACCAAAAGCCAGAGAATTCCCTTAACAGCCATCTAATAATTGGCAACGGGAGCAACTTCTTTTAATAGTAATACATGTGCGATTAGAAGGAAAAGCGCCCTTTCCCCTATGCATCTCCTCCCTATCCTTTTCCTTGGCGTAAGACTCCCTGAAGCTCCCTTCACCATCCTGCTCTTCTTCAAGACAACCAGGGAGCACCAGCTACTTTCCCCCCTTGAGGACCTTCAACCAACTTATAGGCGGTTAGTGTGCTAATGTCAAAAAAAAATTGACAGCATCAACTATTGGTGAGAAAATAACATAAATTGGTAGGCTGACTGTAACCAAATCGGCCGGCAGGGCATGCGGTGAAAATGATTTAAAGCAGATCGTCCGGAGTAATCCAGTCCTTGGCACAAAGATTCTAATTAATATCATAAAAAGACTCATCGGAAATTTACGGAGAGCGAACGATCCAATTAGAAACCTCGCACGAATAGTAATACCCGCCTATGCCTAGATACCTTGCCCACACCCGCCCAAAGTACAATGGTCCTCCGGCGATCGTAATCCCTGCGCTTGCATTTAAGAACCGGGGGTTATGGTATGGTTTATCAAATTGTTATAGATCTCAGCCTCAGGCGCCATTAAGGAATTCCATAGCACCTATCCTCGGCAAGCTAACAATCGCGAAATACCATCGAAAGCCGAGTTTAAGGTTGCATATCCCATGCGTGCGCTCTTACGTGCGGATCCAGGTATCATGACATCTATCCGATCCTTGACCGTTGGAGCGGCTCTGGCTGCGCTGACTTTTCTGAGCTACTACCTAGATCCGCTAGGTCCGCTGCATGATCTGGAACTTAAGAGCTTAGACTTAAGGTTTCAGAGCCGTGGGACGGTAGCTCCCAACCTCCCAATTGTCATTGTAAGCATTGACCAAGACTCCTTCGATGAACTCAATCTCCCCTGGCCTTGGCCGCGAGATTTACATGCCTCTCTGATCCGGAAGCTTGCCGGAAGCCAGGCAAAGCTCATTGCCTTTGATGTCCTCTTTACTGAGCCTAAACCGGATACCCGAGGGGACCGAGCCCTTGCCGCCGCGATCAAAGCGGCAGGTAACGTCATTCTTGCTTGCGAACTAACCCATGTCCCCAGTGCTTTCGGTCCAAAAATGCGTATGAGTTGTCCAACCCCCTTGATCAGGGAACACTCTTTGGGATTCGGTCCGGTTAACCTCATGACTGATCAAGACGGCGTTGTACGCAGCACCAAGCTGGCCTTCTCCTTCCAGAACCAGATATATCCTAGCTTTTCTTACAAGATCTACCAGAAAGTAGTGGGCCAGCAATCCCTGGAAGAAGAGAGAATCCCGCCCATTCCCTATCTTATTAATTTCCGCGGCCCTGGACGGACCTACCCAATTATTCCCTATTACCGTATCCTTAGGGATGAGATTGACCCGTCTGTTTTCCAGGACAAGATTGTTCTTGTAGGCGCTTTTGCCTCGAGCCTACACGGTGCCTTTCCCACCCCTTTTAGCGCCAGCCAACCCACTGCAGGCGTAGAGATTCAGGCCAACCTCGTGGAGACGTTAGTGACCAATGATCCAATCAGTCCTTCTCCCCCCTGGGTGCATGCGGTTATATTCTTTTCCCTATCATTCATATCCATTTGGGTTTCCTTCCGACTTAAGGCTCTGAAAGCCTTTGCTGTCATATCGGCCATTGTTAGCGTGTATGCCTTGGCCACCGTTTTCTTATTTTCTGCCTATCAGCTCTGGGTCCCCGTGGTGCCGTCTCTCTTGGGCATTGCGCTTACTTATGGGAGCATAACTTTACACAGTTACATTAGGGAGCAAAACGAGCGTATCCGTCTGCGTACGATATTTGGCAAGTATGTCTCTCCCGATGTTGTAGAGGAAATCCTTAATGATCGCGAGGGTGTCGGCTTGAGTGGAAAACGAAGGCGTATCACTGTACTGTTCTCGGATATCAGGGGGTTCACCAGCATCTCGGAGCAAATCAGCCCCGAACAGGTAGTATCGCTTCTGAGCGACTATCTGGGGCGGGTTACTGATATTGTTTTCAAGAACGGGGGAACTGTGGACAAGTTCATCGGCGACGCGGTCATGGTGATTTTTGGAGCACCTAAATCGCATGGGAACGATGCCCTAAGGGCGGTTAAGACCGGTATTGATATAATTGACCTTGCGGAGTCTCTGGGATCAAAATGGACAGAGATTATCGGAAGACCACTCAAAATTGGAGTCGGAATCAACTCGGGCGATGCAGTCGTTGGAAGCATCGGGTCAGAGATTCGGTCGGACTTTACGGCGATTGGTGACACGGTCAACCTCGCTTCTCGGCTTGAAGGTCTCACCAAAGAACTGAAAGTTCCAATGCTCATCAGCGAATTTACTGCTACGGAGCTGAATAATTCGGTACCTTTGAGAGTATTACGCCGTGTGAAAGTAACGGGACGGGATGCCTTACTCCTTGTCTATACTCCGGAGATCTTGCTTCAGGGTGAGGTCAAGTCGGTCCTAGATACAAATGAGCCTCAGGGCCAGGAACACAAGTAGGAGATAAGCCGCCATAAATTCGCAAGGTCGTAATACTCCCCTGAGTTGCGCTAAGACCAAAACCGGGTCGATAATGTCAAATATCGACAGTTAGCCGTCGACGAACAAAGGACATAAGACCAACCGCGCGGTTATCTAAAACCGCCAGGCGAGGCTCGTGGTTACCACGTGGCGTCTGTAATCAAAGGGGGCCAGATTCGACTTATTAATATCAAACAGGTAATCCACGGAGAAGGTAAACTTTCGGTTTCCATAGTCGAAATCTTTCGCAATACTGACAGAGTGAGTTCCCTCACGATCACGCCGTTTCTTAGTGCCGGGCGCAGTTGCAGGAATGAGGCTATGTTCGCTCTTATGAAAGCGCCAGTGTAGATTTAAGTCGTAACGAAACTGAATATTCCACCACGGATGAGTATACTGTAAGCCCACGAGAGCGCGGTTGCCCCAGTACGTCCAGTTTTTCCCTTCGGCATCGTTAAAATCGTACTGATACCCTACCTTGATATAATGACGACCTTGATCGAAAAGGAAGAAGTGGAGAGCACCAACCATAAATTGCGAGGCATCGCGTACCTCACGCCTCACTACGTCACGGTCATTAAAGAAATCTTTTACCTGAAGCTGAAACTGAAGATTGGTTAGATTCCAAGGATTCTCTACCAACGTAACATACGGACCGACTATCCACCGTTGGGTAAACCTGGAATTGCCCAAGGTAATGAAGTCATAGGTATATTGAAGGCCTGCAAAATAAGCTTGATCGCCAAAGGGGCTTGAAATCGAACCTCGATTGACTATGCCAACGGTGGGGGTATGGCTCTGTGTATTAAACTCTGTAAGGTGGTTGTTGTAGGTTTGAAAGAATCTATGGGAGACGGTTCCTTCCCAATCCAGCGTCCTAAGGAAGGTATAGGAAAAATTAAGTGAGACTGACTCTCCTTCGCTTTCACGCCTCTTCTGCTGGCGCCGAATGGTCCTAGCGACAAGATCGCTGTCTGCACTGGGGACCACAGGCACGTTAGTATCATAGAAAACACCCAGCCGCAGCTCCCCATGAAAGAACCGTTTTCGCTCCTCGGCCTTTTCCAGCACCTTGCCGAACTTCCGCGAAGCAAGACTCAGGGGAGAAACCGGCTGAAGACGGAGAGCTTCCTCTATTTCGCGCCGTGCCTCCCGAGGAAAGTCCAGGGCGCTCATGGCCAAGCCAGAGTAAAAACGCGCTAGCTGGGCAAAATTATCATTGCTGGGGACGGTGGCACGGAAGTATTTAATTGCCGCCCGATAATCCTTCTTCCGATACTTAATAAGGCCGAGATAATAGCCGAGGTTCGGGCGGCTGGGCTTCGTTCCGTGAACTTCCTGGAATAACGGCTCTGCCCGGCCATACTCCTTTTGAATAAAATAAAGGACACCTAGCTGGAAGGCGATGTTGATGTTATTCGGCCGCAGCTTTAAGGCCTTCTCGAGGGCAATCCTGGCATCAGAGATTTTGTTTTGGGCACCGTATACAAGGCCCTGGTAGTATAGGACCTCAACACTCTCAGGGTTGAGCCGGATGGCCTCTTCTAGCTCTTTAAGGGCCTCGTCGAAACGCTTGGCCCCATAGGCAAGCACAGCCCGGTCTAAGTAAACTGATGCCTCCGGTGAGGCTTGAGCCAAGACGACCGAAGGACAAACAACCAGGAAGATCGTAGAAAAGAAGACTGTTGCAGTGTGTTGCGGTAAAGCTGCTTTGAGCACGCTACTCTCCATTGAAAAAACTTTTCGTCATGACCTGCTCCGCGCAAGCAATCTGCTCTCCTACATCCTTATGAATTGTTTCAAGGCTCCATTCGTTATTTATTAGGAATTCGAGATTCACGGGACCTCTGCATTCTCCGTTGCGTAGAATGGCTGAGAGATTAGGGAAAAGCGAAGCCACCGGCAGTGATGCTGACTGAGCCACCGTTAGTTGCTTCTATTGCCGCACCGGTTATCGAAACGGTATTTCCCCCCGGGTCATTTATTATCGGGTTGATGCCTATGGAGGTTGAGCCTCCGCCCGAGTTAAAAACCGGTATGAGAGTATTGCTGACTCCACCACTAGTTGCGTTAGGTGGGGTAGGGTTGTTGATGATTAACTGATTCCCGCTGGTGTTACCAAAATCAAGTAGTGCTCCGCTTATACTAAGGTTGCTCCCGGCCCCGTCAACTAAAATCGCCGGACCGTTCACGACATTGATCGTACTCCCGTTAAGCAGCTTAAGGAGACTACCTTTTACCGCCATTGTGGTCCCAGCAGTTAACTTCAGGATAGGGCCGTTGCTAATCGTGATAAGACTATTATCTAAGGCAATAACCGGACCCAGCGTAAGGACTTTACTATTGGCCAGTTCCATCAAAGTAGTGCTTGAGGTGATCTTGGGCTGGAGGCCGGTTATGCTGACCATTTCTATAACGGGCAGGGTAGCCTCGAACAGTGCACTATCAAGAAACAACAGACCCCCGTTTACAGATACATCAGCCCCATTGGTAACCTTAAAAAGAGCCCCAATAGGCTTGGACGCTACGAAGGAATTGATGGAGAAAGGAGTGCTGGATCCGCTAATGGGCTGGTCGCTGGCTCCCAGTCCAGAAACGATAAATAGGGGGTTCCCGAATGTATGATTTCCGCCATCTAGGAAGACCAGCTCTTTATCAGAGCTAGTACTAAGCTTGCTACCACCGAAGATACTGAAGAGGCTACCGGTGGTTGTCAGGTTACTGCTCTGAGCGCCCAGAAGTGGCCCGGCCACGGTAGATGGACCAAACACCTCAATGAGGCTAGTAGGACCCGTATGGGTGACCGTCGTAGTGCTGAGCTGGATCTGGGGGTTGGGATCCGTCAGGTTGACTCCCCCAAGGTCCAGCAGATGACCGGAAAGGCTAATCGAGCTATTGCTTGCAACCAATCCTACACCGCCTTGAGTAATGGGTGTGCCGGTGTTTGTCCCAAAACCAACCAAACCCTCCTTCGTTCCTGTCAGGGTAAGGCTGCTGTTAACCATCGCGATCGAAGGCTCACCGGTCGAGAGATTGAAGATTTCTGTATCCGCATTAATATTCGGTATATGCTCCCCGAGGACTCGGAGGGTAACCGAGGTGTCAGTAAGGGACAGGATGGTCCCTGATAGGTTAAAAGTGTTCCCGGTGCTATCCGAAATGACCAAGGCATCCGCATTGACAGAGCCGCCGAGGATACTAAATGCCGGCCCAACAGTGCTTGTGAGGGTACTCCCATTCAAGACCTTAACGATCGCCCCACCAAGGTCGAGCTGCGTGTCCTTGAGACTCAAAAACGGGCCCTGGCTGGTCAGCGTCGAGGAGAGTTGAAGTAGGTTACCGCCGCTGGTTATGGTGCTAGTCTCTGCCGCCAGGAAGGGACTGTTTACCGTAAGATTCACTCCAGGAGCCGTTTGGATGAGGTTGCCCGCCCCGGACTGTGTCACGTTAGCGTTGACCACATAGATCGCTCCAGGCGTACCTTTAAGAGCCGCGTCCGAGTTGAACATCACGAGTGTGTCATTCACACCTAATGTTACGCTGCCCGTTATCGTGAAGTTAGTCGCCGCTGCACTAGTGATTGTTCCTCCCGTACCGCCCGCGGTCACAGGAGAGGTCAGCACGGTATTTCCCCCTGCCGTTGTTCCCGTTGTTTCTGCGTCGGCCGGCTCGGATCCGCCCTCAATCTCTTGGATCAGCGCATTCGCCTCCTCTTGTGTCTCTGAGGATGCCGTTGAGGACTCACCCGTGATCGCCTCCACCACGGCAGTCGCCAAGGCGGTTGCTTGCTCGATCTGGCTCTCGCCGGTCTGCTTTTGGTTTGACTCCTCTGTAACTGCTAGTCCTGTTTCGGACCCCTGTAATATTTTGTCGGCCTGAGCCTTACCAACACCTTTGATCGGACCTGCCTGGATCCCGGTGGCTGTCGTGCCCGTTATACTCACGGCCTCATTCACTTTCATTGTAATAGGGGGCCTACCGTGGGGAGTTACAATGAGACTCCCCGCCAGAACAGTGAAATTACTTTGGCCTGAGGTAAAATCATATTGGGCGAATATGGTCGAACCGCGCACTGCGGCAACCGCATTGGGTGTTCGGATCTGCACCTCATCTCCTCGGCGTAATAGTCTCCGTGCCACGTTAAGAAGGATCTGTCCAGAGGACAATTTATGAACGGAGCGGGTGGCACCCGTAGGAAGGATCTCTTCCCGCACTTCAAGATGCGACATCTCACGCACAGTGACGATACTGTTGCCGCCAAAGAGGATCCGTGCCAAAGATCTCTCATGAGTGTCTATTACATCACGCAGGATGATGCTGTCTCTAAAATGTAGGGTGGTTTGCGTACCTGCCCGGGTCAAGTCGGCTTTGCCCTTAAGCCCAGTCACAACTCCAACCGGATCTTGAGCAAAGGCGAGGCCCGACAGCATTAAAAACAACGTTAAGAATAGGCTGGTAAGTGGAGGGCACTGATTTTTCATAAAGAATTTCCTACTATTCAATCTACTAGATCTACGATGCGACTGAGCGCAACATGTATGCCAGATTGCAACTATTTAATTTTTAAGGCTTTATTATTTTTAGGAGCCCAAAATTCTGCTATCTAGGCAAATATTTCCTAATGGTGTTCCAGCCGTCTAGGGCAAATTAAAACAGAGGGAATATTAAAATTCATTAAAATCCATTGAGAGGCAACCGTGTCAGGCAGAGACGAGGGGGGAATCCTCGCGCTTGATCAGATAAAAGAGGAAAACCCATTACTCCCGAGAAGCTATATTTCCACCTTGTGAAGGGCAGATGATATGTCCAAAATTCGCAGCTAAAGAGAGGATGATATTTCCAAGCTTTACTGGAGAGAGAAAGGCTAGAGGACCAGGCAGGACCTCGTTTTGATTATGAGAAAGACCTCGCACCCATCTCTTAGCTTAAGCTTGTCTACAGCCGAGGAAGTCAGTCTCACATAGAAGATGCCTCCGGCATCCACCCGCAATATAGATTGTCCCGCTATCTTCTCGATTGTGCGGACGACTCCACGAAGAACATTCCCGGCCGAAATACTTTCAGGAGACTTTGTTGCAATAAGGATGTCGTCTCCAGGAATCCCGATTTGGAGAAAGCGGTTAACCGATCCGACCGTATAAGGGATGAAAAGCTCCTGGCCTGACTCAAGACGAACCCTGCTTCTCCCCCCTTCGGGATCAGAATCAATCAAGCGCACGTTAAAAACGTTTTTCATCTGATCTTTATCTAGAGAAGATAAGACCCGGCTCGACATTAGGACTTCTTGGGGCACCCCCTGAGTTACCAACTGGCCTTCCTTTATCATAATGACCCAATCTGCCAGGGAGAAGACTTCTGTGGGATTATGAGTCACATAAATCATAGGGATGGCAAATTCATCTCGCACTCGGCGCAGATAGGGAATAATCTTCTCTTTTAACCCGATATCCAATGAGGCCAGGGGTTCGTCCAGAAGTAACAGTTGAGGACGTGAAAGGATCGCGCGTGCCAACGCAACCCTTTGGCATTCTCCGCCGGAGAGACGGGTGACCGGGCGATCCAATAGATGGTTAATTTCCAGCAAGGCCGTGACGTGATCCGGCTTTATGCCATCCATACGGCTGGAGACCCCTTTCCTGCTGGCACCGAACAGGATATTTTGCCTTACGGACCTATGGGGGAAGAGGGCCGTTTCCTGGGAGACGTACCCAACGGAACGCTCTTGAGGAGAAAGATTGATCCCACGGGAAGATGAAAAAAGAACCCTCCCGCCGATCTCAATCTCCCCCGATAAGACCTCTCGCAGGCCTGCAATAGCATCCAGCAGTGAAGTCTTCCCTGCACCGGAGGGCCCAAAAATAGAAGTGACTTGAGATTGAAATGAGACATCGATCTCTAGAGAAAAATTGGCCAGGGGAATATGACATCTCAAAAGCATATCTTTTCGGCCTCACCTTCTCCTTTTCGCATGAATGAGCCACTCAGAAATCCAAACAGCCGCAAAGGCCAACACCACCGTTATGAACAGCAGGGTGTATGCCTGCTCGTCCCTTCCTAGCTGGACAAAATTAAAAATAGCCAGGGAAAGTGTCTGAGTCCTTCCCGGTATGTTACCTGCTACCAGGATGGTCGCTCCGAATTCACCCAAGGCACGAGAAAAAGCCAAAAGAGAGCCAGCCACAATTCCCCTCCAGGCGAGGGGGATGGTCACCGCAAAGAATATCCTGAGTCCCGATGCGCCCAGAGTCGCCGCAATCTGCTCCAGACGTGGATTCACTTCAGAAAGGGAGGTCCGAACAGACCGAACGAAGAGGGGAAAAGACATGACAGCCATGGCTATCAGGACCCCCTTCCAGTCAAAAACAATCTCTATCCCTCTTTCGTAAAGCCAACCCCCTACCGGACTGCGCCTACTAAAAAGCTTCAAAAGGATCAACCCCGTAGCCACCGGCGGCATCACTAAAGGAAGGAGCACCAAGGTCTCTATGACATTTTTGTAAGGCCATTCCTTACGGGCTAAGACCCAAGAAACGGCGAGCCCGATAGGAAGAATTAGGAGGGTGCTAGCTAGGGCAACTGAAACCGTTAATACCGTAATTTGCCAAGCCTGCGGGAAAAAAGAAACCAAATAGTATTCCTCCTCTCTCTCAGATCACTCCAGAATAACAAACCCGTATTTTCTAAAAATCCCCTTTCCGGTTTCACTCAAAAGAAATTTTAAAAAATCGTTCGCCCCCTCTTTCTTCTTGGACTCCCTAACTAGGCCTACAGGGTAGATGATCTTTGGCCCCTTCTCTCTCGGGACTTCATAGACGATAGTCACTCTCTGAGAAATAGCCGCATCTGTTTTATAGATAAAACCGACATCGACGTTCCCTGATTCTACCGCGGCTAAAGTGGCGCGGACGTTCATTACCGGAATGAGCTTGCTCTTTATTCGCTCCCACACCCCCTCCTCTTCAAGGTATTTTCTAGTATAGATCCCAACTGGAACCGAGGAGGGCTCGCCCAGGGCAATTCGTTTGACCTCACCCCGTAAAAGATCCCTGGGAGACTTAATGGTCAATGGAGAATTTTTTGAAACCACGATAACTAGTTTATTCGAGAGCAGGTTCCTCCAAGAGCTGTCCTCGATCAGTCGTCGTTTCTTAAGGTTTTCCATCTTTTCCAAATCCGCAGAGAAAAAGAGGTCCGCCGGCGCGCCTTCTTCGATCTGTCGAGCCAAATTGCTGGAAGCTCCAAAGTTAAAGGAAACCCGGTTCCGGCTCTTTAACTCATAAGTCTTCCCTATCTCAGTTAATGCATCAGAGAGGCTCGCTGCTGCTGAAACAATAATTTCATCCGCACCAACAGGAGGATGAACCAAAACTACGACAAGAAGCGATATTCCAACCAGCAAAAACTGATTCATGGTTGCCAAAGAGTCAAACTTCCTTAATTGAAGCCTCGTCCACACTCTTCGAGTTTGACCGTCGCGGGGGCGCTGACCTTATGCGTGGGGACTGCTCTATATCCCTAGGGAGAAAAAGGCGAGCGGGAGGACAAAACGGGCTGAGCAACTCACTGAAGGTGAGAAAATAAATAACATGACCTCTATTCGCGCAGCTCCCGGCTCACTATCATCTCGATCAGTGGCAGGTCACCCTCAAGGAAATCCAGCTTTTTAAGTTCCTGAACTTCGACCCAGAGGAGTCGGTGAAAGGCCTGATTCGCCACCACCCCTCGATAATCCTCCACTCGGAAGAATATCAGCCCCACCTCCATTTGCTCGGGATAAAGGTATCTATGGCGGAAGATCTCTGTTGCAGATTTAATCTCAATCCCTAACTCCTCTCTTAACTCCCTTTGCAATGCCTTAAAATATCCCTCTCCCCTCTCCACCTTCCCTCCAGGGAACTCCCACTTGAGGGGAAAAGAGCCGCCCACTCTTCTCTGGCAGACCAGCAGGTGGTCTCGTTGATAAATTAACGCTGCCACCACCTCTATCGCCACCGCGCTAACCAGCCTCCCTTTCCTCCCATTGGGCCTTTTCTCTCTTCAGTACCAGGCAGCTCCCGCAAACGATGCTCTGCACAGAGCAAACCAGCTCCCATCCCTCTTTTCCAAGTTCATTTAAGGCGTTCTCCGATAAATCACTAGCTTGAAGGATACGATATTCCAACTCGCGCATGATCCCCTCCTTTTTCTATCTCCATCCGATAGCAAGATGCTAGCAGAAAATTCGCTGGGTTGCAGTACGATCTATCCGGAGGTGGGGATTATACTGTTTACGAGGGTTGTTTAGGCATCAGGCGGCATGGGGTTAAATGAAGTTTATGGATTCGTCGTTGCGCAGGGCTGACAGCAGGTGAAGGGGTTGGACCACACCGTTTGCCTCCTCTACTTCTCGAACAGTTTCTCAATAGCGACCCCCAACTGCTTGTGGGTAAAAGGCTTGGCAATGTAACCGTCACAGCCGCCTTCCAGACATTTTTCCCTATCCCCTGGCCTGGCCAAGGCAGTAGCTGCCAATATAGGGATGTCTTTCGTCTTCGGATTTTTCCGTATCTGAGAGGCCGCTTGAAGCCCATCCATCTTGGGCATAACGATATCCATGACAATCAGGTCAGGAGACTCAGAGGTAGCCATCTCCACAGCCTTTACACCATTTTCAGCCAGCGTGACCTCATAACCGAGGACCTCCAATTCCTGCTGCATCACTTCAATGGTCCCCGGGTGGTCTTCTACTAAAAGGATACGCTTCTTCATGGGTAGCCCCCCTAGGCTAACTTTATACCAGAATTCCGTATTCCTTCAAAGAGGCTGGCGGCCAAATGATGGGCAAGAACCTGAACCTTTTCGCATAGCCGGAAGGAGTCTGGTCTTACCAGACCCCCCCCCATTCCCCTTTCACGACGGCAAATAAATATCGGTTGAGCCTATTTCCTATAGGCCTCCCACCAGGCCAAAAAGAATATAAGGCCCACCATCAGGATTATCCCAAAGACGGGAACTAGAACCATAAAGCCTCCCTTCTGACAAATCTGCTAGCGAGACATTTCGCCCTTATTTCTGTTCTGATTTTTTGCTCTCGACGGTACCATTATAGTGATCTATATCCTCTTACCGCCCATACGATCAACAGCACAAGTATGACGACTGAGGGTATCGGGTAAGAGATGACCCATTCGAATATCGGTTCAGCTAGTTCAACGATAAGGTCGATTAGATCCTTGATGAGTCTCATAAACGACCCCTTAAACGGCAGCAGGTTATGGATAATACGGCATCGCTACCATTGGCGAACTCATTATTATAAGAAAAAGCGTGCTAAGACTGCTATGGCAGCCGAAGCGGTAAGCAGATGAAAACCCAAGAAAACAAAAGTCACCCATAGGCGACTTCGAGCATCCACCTCCTCTGCCAGCCTTCCCCTAGAAACTGCCAGTACGGTAATCAATTTTACCACCCCTACAATTAAAGGGGGAAAGCTCGCCACAAGCAAACCCGGAGTGAATTGCCGAGGCCGAAGTAGGACTTGGGCTAACATTTGTAAAGGCTCCTGAGGTAGATGAGTTAACAATAGGGTGCGCACGAGCCAGAGCAAGATGAAGCAAATCGATATCACTTGAGACAAAAAGACACCTGAATATGGCTCTGGGATGCCTTCCACACTTCCGAAAGCCCATTTTTGGCTCTTCGCAGCCTCAGTAACGAGAAATAGACTAACCATCCAAATGGTTATCGAAAGAAGCAATAAGATGAAGTCCCACATGGCCATCAGCAATTACAGGACCTGAATTTTAAGGGAGTTATTATAATAACTCAGTTGAAGCTTAAGCCGCAACCGGAACCAGCGAAAAGAATTAGTACGAAAGCATTTTTGCCATGATGAGTTTCTCTAAAGTCAAACTCCGGGTGCCTATTGAGGCAAACTATTCTTTGGCCCCGGCTTGCATGAGCAACCGCACAAACTCCTTGTGGCCCTTCTTTTTTGCCCGAAGCAGCGCTGTCTCTCCAAGAAAATCCCTAGCGTTCACGTCAGCTCCTGCTCTCAGCAGGAGTTTTGTTGTTCCTATGGCAGCGGTTTGCGCCGCAAACATTAAAGGTGTCTTGCCGGCCCTGTTTTTTGCGTTCACGTTAGCGCCTGCGGCCAGCAATTTCTTAACCGTGATAAAATTTCCTTCCTGTGCCGAAAACATTAAAGCTGTCATTCCGAAATTGTTTGTTGCATTCACATTTGCGCCTTTAGATAAGAAGATTTCGACAATATCGATGTAGCCTTTAAATGCTGCCGCCATCAACGGTGTATTACCACTATCGTCCCTCGCGTTTACGAAAGCCCCCTTAGCAAGCAGGACTTCCACTACGTTGGTCTTGCCTTTATATGCCGAGCGGACCAAGCGTATTTCTTTGGTCGCACAACCCGCCGCGAGAACAATGCCCGCCAGTAACAGCCATTTGCAGAAAGCTGCTCCTATTTTCACATTAATAGCCATTTCCATCTTCGAAAAAATGGGGTTTGGAACTCCGTGGTCGGCCACACGGAAGTGTTGCCACTTCCTCCCTTTCGAAACCCCAGTCGTTATGTGCTCCCGGCATGCCGCGGGGTTTTCTAGCAATCTACAGTTGCAATATCTTCCCACCCCTCAATTCGAGCTGTCAAGCTTATAATTCAGCTTATAAACAGCACAATCCCGCTTACTCACTCCTATCAAGCATTTCCCTAGGTGGTTAGTGGGACCGGTCCAGACAGCAGTTTCCTCATCTTGGATTGATAATGAAGCACCACGGGCTTACTCCCGTGGTCTCGTTGATTTCTTCGGCGGAACCCGCCGAAGCAAATCGCCCCCTTTAGCATTTCGAGTTACGGAGGATCCGTCCAACGCATTCATCCCGGGACTCACACACACAGTCTTCTGCATAGGCAGTAATGGGACAAAAGTTGCCAGTTTGGACAATATGTGCCTAGTTTGGTACTACCTACTCCGTAAAAGTGGTTTGTCAGAATAACCCATCTAAACAGGGAATCCTTAGGAAAAACAACTCCTTTTTGCCCCAAAGGGAAGCATCCAAACATCTGGCATGATTCCTGCGAACCTCTAAGCAATATAGGTCATAATATGGAACGATTACCGAGTTCTTTGATGAGGCTAGAAATAAAGCGGCGGGGCAACTCAAACTCTCCGACCGAAAACACCGAACCCAAGGGAGGATATGAGATGGAGGTTTCTACAATACCTTGGCATGTTTTTTTGGAGGCCTGCAATGAAACAAACACATCTGCATTAGACGAGTGGTTACGGCGGTGGAGTTTTGCGGATAACGGAGTAATGCCTTCTGTAGAACCGGCTCAGTAGCTCTCTTCCATCAGGCTTGCGACAGGGGTCAAAGCCGTCCACGAGAACTGAGTATTGCCTCGCACGAAGGATGGCTTAAAGCTGGGTTTCTCATTACGGCTCTGCCCTTGTCTTAGTCAAATACGCATACCGAAATATCTGACGCGCCCAAACAGACTCCAACCCCCTACTCTCAAGCTCAAAGCTCCCTCCAGGACTGATTCACTGGGAACCCGAGACAAAGAAATATCTGATACTTTTACACCCTCCAAGGTATTGCTTGACAGGAGCCATTCGTTCCTTATAGAGCTCTACCTTAAGAGCTTTGGGAATAGTGTCCATGAAAACCTAGCCTTAAGTGCCGACCCACCAAAATGTTTACGTTAACAGACAAGGAACTGCAGGGTCACAGAAAAGGAGGGAACGAATAATGGTCTCTGTCAATTCCTGGAGGGTTTTAGCTTTTACGTTTCTGTTTTGTATTCTCGGACATCCTTTCTCAGCTCCAATGGATGCCCGTGCGCAGACGATTAAAGAGCTTATCAAATCTCTGGATGGGCTCCCTTCCAAGGCGAGAATAGAAAAGCTAATGGAGGGCGCAAGACGTGAAGGGAGGGCGGTTTTTTACGGCACAGCGAATGCGGCAGATGCCCGCAAGTTTTTGGATGGCTTTAAGCGAAAGTACCCTTTTCTCACAACCGGTCATTATCGCGCCGGGGGATTTCGGCTAGTCAACAAGGTTATTACAGAAGCTAGAGGGGCGCGGTACGAGCCGGATGTTATCCAGACCAGCGCTCTGGTCGGTCATGAACTGCTGCGCGCAGGACTGGTTGCCAAATATTTTTCACCGGAGAGGAAATATCTGCACAAGGAATTCTTCGACAAGAACGGCAATTGGACAGCCATGCAGCACGTACGCGTAGCCTTGGCTTACAATACCAGGTTGGTAAAGCGTAAGGATGTGCCAAAAAGCTACCGTGACCTACTCGATCCCAAGTGGAAGGGAAAAGTTGTAATCGACAATCAGGATCAGGACGTTCTTGCTGCTTTCATTGATGCCTGGGGAGAAGAAAAGGCCTTGGCTTTTTTCAAGGACCTAGCTAAGAATCAGGTTGCCATAAGGCGAAGTAGAACTCTGCAGGCACAACTCCTTGCAGCAGGGGAGTTTCACATTGCCGCATTTCTCCACGGCTACAGACCGGCCAAGATGAAACGACAGGGAGCACCGCTGGATATAAAAATCCTTGACCCTTTTGTCACCAAACCAAGCCCTATGTTCCTCGCAAAGCACTCTCCAAATCCCCACGCCGCGATTCTTCTTTACGACTACCTTCTCTCCGAGGATTGCCAGAACATTGTTGCAGGGAAAGTTGGCCGTGGTCCCGTAAGAATTGGCATTAAAGAAAGGTACCCAGAGCTTCAGCGTGATCAATATCAAATCGTTGATCCGGACACGGCAGGTCCTAAGCTCCGCAAGCTGCGTAAGTTCTTTGATGAGGTCTTTGGGACTGGCAGTTAGTGTCTATGCAATCAGCGGATATAATTCTCCAACTTTTGCGTAGAAACGTATGCTAAGAATTAACGAATTTTACGAGCTGGTGGTGAACCGAAGAAGCATCCGGGGGTACCAGAAAGACAAAGATGTCCCTGACAAGACTATCCGAAAAATATTGGAAAATGCCCGTTGGGCCCCCTCAGGAGGTAACGGGCAGCCATGGGAGTTTATTGTGGTCAGAGACCAGGAGATGAGAAATAAGATCGCAGATTTATTTCTGAAACAGCAAGAGCATAAAAGGGAGATGGAGATTGCAGTCCGAGGAGAGGCCAGGATGACGGGCGCCGGCTTCCGACACGCCCCGATTCATATTATAGTCCTCGGTGATCCCAGGGTGAACGAATCTTATCCTGTTAGGACACGGGAGGAAAAATCCGATTCGCATTTTTACAGCGGCCTGGCTAATGCTACGCTGTTAATCCACTTGGCAGCTACCAGCTTGGGCCTGGGCTCTCAATACGTCAGTGATGCCAGCTCTCCTTATATGGCAACGATGCTCAAGGTACTTTTAGGCGTGCCTGAACCTTTGAAGGTCTACCATCTGATTCCTATCGGTTATCCTGCCGGTGCAGTCGCCCCTCGTCCACGCAGAGAACTGGACGAGATTATTCACTACGACAAGTACGATAGCAAGAAATTTAGAACTGACAAAGATATCGAGAAATTTATCATGACCGCGACCCGGAGAGGAGCTTATGGCAAGCATGGATGGGTAGAAGACGATACCCAACCTTAAAGGAACGATCCGTTAATAGGCGCGCCCATAGCATAGTAAGGGTCAAACCTTCATCCGGTAATCCGCATTTCCCAGACGAAGACGAAAGGTCCCTATGATCCCGGATATCACGTCCCTTTGATGCACGTCTGGCACCTTCCTACCCAAAAATCCCTCTATCATTCAGAAAAGGCCACAGGCGATATACCGCAGGACCAGATCTGGTATTTTTGCCATAATCATCAGACAAAAGGGCAAATTTGCCCTTTATGAGTGAAATTTTAAAATAGACCGCCATTGATTCCACTTTGAAATCAACAGGTTATAGGAAAAGTAATTTTGGTCTGTATCTTGCTAAACTGAAACTTGCCGTAAGGCGAAATTTTTATTCGCCACATCGTAAGGAGGTCATAGGGAATGGAGTTTTTGAAAAGGTTGATTAACGAGGAGGAAGGCCAAGGCATCGTCGAGTACGCTTTAATCGTTGCTCTAGTCGTCTTTGTCATATGGAGTGCAGTTACAGTGGCAGGGATCGGTGAAGGTGTTACCAATATATTTAGTGAGGTTGAGACCGCTATTGAAAACGCGACCAATTAATTTAAGAGAAACTAGCAGCAGAAGATCTATATCCAAGGAGGTTTGGATCAGGCTCAAGTCAAACTCATCTCGCCGTACGTTAGGCTTATATAACAGGGGGCATTCCTTGGCTGAACCAATCTGGAAATTAACATTCTTTGGTTCGCAGTTACTCGATATTATCCGAAGATTAAAGGTCTCGGGTTCTTTGACTTTCAAACCGATTTGTTGACCGGACCATCCTTCCTCTGATTGTGACTTGGTTCTACTTCCATCTCCTGACACCCCAATCTCCCTGCCGATAGCTTCTGCATAAACTCAGCCTCTGCAATCAGCCCCCTCTCATAAAAGGTTTGCCAGGGCGTCCATCTGTGGCACGATGGAAACGATAAGATCGGTAAGAGTTGGATGCTAGAAACTCGGATAGTGGAAGGCGCGATGTATCTTGGAAGCCAGACCCCACATGACCCCCGTTGTCAGCCATCCCCCAGCCGCAGATAAAGGCTCTACCCAAAACGAAGAGAAAGACTACTTATCTCCGTGTATCTCTACTAGTCACTCTCGTCTGCAAGCCGATGCCGTGCTTCGTCATCCGAGAGCGATTCCAACTCGGCCAACATGCGCGACAGGCCTTCTTGCCCAGCCTTATTCGCTTCGTTCTTCGTAATGATCTCAGCTATGTCTGCCACTGTGGGGGATACGAAGAGGGACTTTATAGGTAGTTCTACTCTAAATAAATTGATTACTCGTGAGATGACCTGCGTGGCTAGAAGGGAATGGCCTCCAAGATTGAAGAAATTATCATGGATTCCAACTTTATCGCACGAGAGCACCTCCGCCCAGATTTTTGCTAGCTCCATTTCTACTGCGTTGGTAGGTGCAACGTACGGAGTGTCCAACTCCGGTCGAGAATTGTCGGGAACAGCAAGCGCTTGTCGATCTACTTTGCCGTTGGAATTCAGCGGAATGGCATCCAGCATCACGAAAGCAGAAGGGATCATGTGCTCCGGTAAGGAGTTGCTCAGAGCACGTCGAAGCGCGCTGACGGTAGGCGCCGGTCGGTTTGCCGGCACAATATAGCCGACGAGTCGTGGATCCCCTGGGCGATCTTCCCGTGCGATGACAACGGTGTCCTTAATATCTTCCAGCTCGAGGAGCGCCTTTTCGACTTCACAGGTTTCGACGCGGTAGCCTCTGATCTTCACTTGGAGATCTTTTCGTCCCAAATGCTCCAGCAATCCGTCGTGCGACATTCGCCCCAGGTCCCTTGTTCGATAGATTCGCGTTCCTTCCC
>JAPUHZ010000016.1 GCA_027297485.1 Deltaproteobacteria bacterium | reverse complement strand
TCACTGATTCTTTACGTCTTTAGGTCTCTGTGTGACATTTGCTTTCACAACACCCAGCACGAGGACTCGGAAGCCACAGGCACCATCCTGGGGGCCTTCTTGTCCTCGTACAGGTCGGACATCTGATCCTAGGTGTTTATTTGCCACGCCAGGCCTTTTCGTTCGTGGTCGGTTACCATTGCCGCCCCCCCCATCAAGTCATGACTTCGTGGTTACACACCATGATTTGGAGAAGGCGATTGATTTTGCCATGTGCTGCAATCATGCAGGCACCGGTTTCACCTGTCAAAGTGAGTGTGGCCGCCCACTAGCACCCAGCAGTTGAATCACCTACCCAAAGACAGAGGCCAACGGCCAAGGATAAGGTTACAACTTTTTCACTCAGTGCATGCATGCCCTTTCCCCATTAATTTTGGGCGCTCTCTAATAGGGAGCTTGTCGCATTCAAAGTGGTAGCAAGCTGGTAGCAGGCTCCTAAATCCTGTTGTATTTAGAGGAGTTTCTAAGGGGTAGATAAATAGTAGTTAGCGGGTCGTCGACAGTCCCTAACAGGTCTACTGTGGAAATTGACAAAGAAACACTAGCGCACCTATAGGATTTAATGGAAGGAGAATTCACTCTAATTGCAGTACCCTTTTCCCTCTTGCCAAGACATTTTCTTTTACATAGTATCTCTTCGTGATAGCCTTCTTGTCTTAGGTTTTTGTTCTCTTTCGACCTTTGAATTCGTTAACCCTTATCAAGGGGCTATCAACTAAAATCCATCCTAGTCTCTATCATTTTGATTTCGTGACGCAAGATGATTGAGGGAAGGCCCCAACACAAGACAAGCACGAAGCTCGGGGGCGACATGTTAGCAACAGTCTCAGATCAAAAAAACATACAAGCCGACCGTAGTAGCTTCCTCCTGGAGATTCAGCGGCGAGTTTTGTGGCTATCCGTCCAACTTGTTCACTATGCTAACAAAGTCCGCGAAAACCCCGATGGTTCGATGGTGGGCGGACATCAGACCTCCAGCGCATCGGTCGTCACCATCCTCACTTCCCTATACTTTGAATACATGAGAGTGGGCGACAAAGTTTCCATCAAGCCTCATGCATCTCCGTTGTTTCATGCCATCCAGTTTCTTCTGGGCAACCTTAACTCCGAATATTTGAAAACCCTCCGGGCATACCATGGGCTTCAGGCCTATCCCAGCAGGACCAAAGATCCGGATAGAGTCGATTTCTCGACAGGACCGGTTGGTCTTGGAGCAATCGCGCCGAACTTTGCGGCTCTGGTGGATGCATACATCAAGACCCATAGTTTTTCGCACTCCAGTCGGCGCCGGAGGTATATCAGCCTTGTTGGCGATGCCGAACTGGATGAAGGGTCGGTTTGGGAGGCGATTGCAGAGCCGGCCATGAGCGATTTGGAGAATGTCCTGTGGATAGTCGATCTCAACCGACAAAGTCTTGATCGCGTCATCCCAGGTATTCGCGTACGATCTTGGCGCGAGATGTTTGCCGCCAATGGTTGGCGTGTGATTGATATCAAATACGGAAAGCGGCTAAAGGCCGCTTTTGAAGAGCCTAACGGCGAGCTGCTTCGCAACTGCATCGATGAACTCTCCAATGATGCCTACCAGAGACTGCTGCGATTGCCCCCAAGTGAGCTGCGCGAATGGCTCCCCCGCAAGAGCCGTTTCCCCGAAGATCTAAGGCGATTCATTAACAGGTGGAATGATGAGGAACTTCAAGATCTCTTTTGGAACTTGGGGGGCCATGATTTCGGTGAGCTCCGGGAGGGCTTGGCGAAGGTCGACCAGAAACCTGGTCCTGCGGTGGTGTTCGCATATACTTTGAAGGGTTGGATGTTGCCATCTGTCGGTCATCCCCAGAACCACTCGGTGATCCTCTCCGATGACCAGATGGAGGAGCTAAGAAAGAAGTTAGACATAAACGAAGCCCAGGTCTGGTCAGGATTCGACCCCGAAAGCCCTGGAGGGCGATTGTGTGCTGAGGTGCGCGAACGGTTGAAGGACCCCATCGAAAGGAAAACCGAGCCTTTCCCCTTCACCATCCCCAAAAGTCTTGGCATCTCCCATCGCGGCCTCCGGTCCACCCAGCAGACTTTCGGGACCATCTTGACCGCTCTCGCTCGGGAGAAACCCGAGATCGCAGAGAGAGTGGTGACGATCAGCCCGGATGTGGCGAGTTCGACGAATCTGGGTGGTTGGATTAACAAGTTGGAAGTCTGGCGGCAAACCGATAGGGAAGCCCTCCCCGAGGAAAAGGAACCGAGTATTCTGAAATGGAAGGAATCGCCCCAGGGCCAGCATATTGAACTTGGCATTTCAGAGAACAACCTTTTTATGGCGCTCGGGCAGTTTGGGCTCTCCCACGAGATGGTGGGAGAAACACTCTTCCCCATCGGGACCCTGTATGACCCCTTTGTACGGAGGGGTCTGGACGCCTTTTTTTACAGCCTCTACTCAGGCGGGAAATTCATTGCGGTGGGAACACCGTCGGGGGTGACCCTTTCCACAGAAGGTGGAGCCCACCAGTCCCTCATCACACAATCGATCGGGGCTGAACTACCCGAGCTCTCAGCCTATGAGCCATGTTTCGGCCAGGAGCTCGAGTGGATCATGATGGATGCCCTGGAACAGATTCGCCTCCGGAAGCGGTCTACTTATTTGAGGCTCAGCACCAAAAACGTCGACCAGAAGCTTCTCGAGGTTCCTACTGATCCCGAAGCTCGGGAACGCTTACGCCAGCAAGTCCTGATGGGGGCGTACCGGCTTGTGGACCGTAGTAAAGAAACGGACTACGAACCTGGGGTGAATGTGGTTCATCTCTTCGCCTGTGGCGCCTTTGTTCCAGAGGCGGTTGAAGCCGGGCGACTACTTCAGGAGGAAGATATCCTCGTCAATGTGATCAACGTAACCGGCCCAGAGCCCCTCTATCGTGCCTTCCAGGATTCAGTGCATTCTGCAATGATGGACGAGGCTGCGCCCCCGAGTTTTCTCGAGGAGATCATCACCCCGCGGGAACGGAAGGTTCCCGTGGTCTCGATTGTCGACGGGCACCCCCATACTCTGGCATGGATCGGCAGCGCACTCGGCACGAGGGTCTTGCCCTTGGGTGTAGTGGGCTTTGGGCAGTCCGGCAGCCGAGCCGACATTTACCGGGAGCACCAAATCGATGTTCCGAGCATTATGGCAGCCTGCAGGCGTGCCGTTGGATCTTAGTCAAGGTTCACCGATTTAGGGATGAGCCATCGGCTGAAGCATATTGTCTTGAGGAAAGACATGCGCTGCGAGCGGGACATTTCGTCTTCCGATCGACTCCGGTGGGTATGTACTCTGACCCCAATGGGTTCCAGCAGAAGGCCGATGAGGAGATAAGCTGGTCGCGATTGCTCACAGATAAAGCATTGCTTGCCTCAACAGCTGAGTTGATCTATAACGAGACGCAGGTGAAAAGGCTATAAATTAATCATCATTATAGCAAGGAGGTCTTTATCAGTGACTACCAACACAAGAAGAGAGTTTCGAAGGTATGTTTCTGTCGCTCTGGCGGGTCTCCTGCTCTCTGGATGGGCGCAGGGTAGCTGGGCTTCCTGGAAGTCGGAATGGGAGAAGGTCGTACGGCGTGCAAAGAGCGAGGGGAAGGTCGTGGTCTCCCTTCCCCCCAGTGCAGAACTGAGAAGGCGGTTGGAGGAGGCGTTCGAGCGGCGCTTTACCGGGATCGATCTGGAGCCCGTCCTGGACATGGGCGCAAAGAACATAAGGAGGATGATTGACGAGTCCAGGGCCGGTGTGCGCTATTTCGACGTCCATGTTGGCGGTGCATCCGGGATGATCACCGGCCTGGTTCCGGCAGGTGTTGTGGTCCCCTTAGAGCCTTACATGCTCCTTCCTGAGGTCAGCGACCCCAAGAGCTGGTGGGGGGGGCATATCTATACCGACGAGGCAAAGCGGTTTGTCTACAGCTTTAGTGCCTATCTTTCTCAGAACCTTTATCGCAACACTAATCTGGTGAATCCTGAGGAGATACGCTCATACGATGATCTGCTAAATCCCAAATGGAAAGGCAAGATCGGTTTTCTTGATCCCAGAAAGCCGGGTCCAGGAGACGCCACCTGGTCCTACATGTGGGACGTGAAAGGGGAAGACTACTTGAGGAGGCTTGTACAGCAGGACCTTCAACTGACAAGTAACGTGCGAAGCCTGGGCGAATCTCTGGCAAAGGGGAAACTTGCCATCACCGTCGGTCTTTCATACTTTTTGCTCGTGCCCTTCATCAGGGCCGGCCTTCCATTAAAGGCCCTCCCTATTCCTAAAGAGGGGACATATGCAACGGGTGGGGCCGGGAATGTGGTGGCCTTAAAGAACCCTTCCCATCCAAGCGCCGCCAAGGTCTTCGTTAACTGGCTGTTGAGTAAGGAAGGGCAGGAGATCTTTGGCAAGGCCATGGGCCACGCGACCCGCCGCCTGGATGTGGATACGGCGTGGCTCTATAAGATCGGGTATGTGCCCGCGAAGGACGGGATTACAGTGCAGGAGTATTACAAGTACGAGAATCAATCCCGGGAGAGGATCGACCGCGTGCGTCTCCCGGCGAGAAAATTCGCTCGTAAACTCTTGAAGTAGCTATAGGCCAAGATCGTAATAGTTTTCGATTTTCAAAGCCAGGATTGGGCAGCTCGGCGCAGCATCGTCTTCACGATTTTGTTGCCGATGATGGACGGTGCAAGGAGACCTCCTCTCTTCTGATGGGCGTCGATATGTTGCTCTATACAGATGCCGGTGACGTGCACACCTATTCGGAATACAAAACCTGGTTAGAAGAGGCAGGTTTTAAAGATGTCACCGGGTCTGTCCGCATACCCGGAAATTTTACCTCCGTCATGACTGCTACAAAGAATTGAGCAGAAAAATGCGTTTTTTCGGTAAACTCCAGTGATTATCGATGCCCATGCCCATCCGGTCTTCGCGGGAATTCCTTTCCATCCGGGTGTTCATCATCTTTCACAGGCGTACTATTCCAGGAAGGCGTTGGAGTGGACGTTGTCAGAATATGTGAATGAAATGGATCGTGCCGGTATTGATAAGGTCATCCTCCTGACGGCGTGTTGGAAGGGACAGCCTGCGCGACAGAGGAACGAGGCGACGGCTGAGCTCTTAAGCCAATATCCTGAACGGCTCATTGGCTTTGCCAGCTTTGATCCGAATACCGGTGGTGCGGCCGTGGATGATGTGGAGTATGCCATCAAAGGTCTGGCCTTTGCCGGCGTCAAGACCGTCGCGCAAAATGTTGACCTATTTTACAACGATCCTCTCTACTACCCTGTGTATGAAAAGGTCCAGGAGTTAGGAGTTCCCATACTCTTTCACACGGGACCATCTTTCCTGGAGACGAGAACCAAATTCGGGAACCCTACGGCCCTGGACGACGTTGCCCTGGACTTTCCAGGGATGAAAATCATCTTGGCCCACATGGCCATGCAGGGATAC
>JAPUHZ010000159.1 GCA_027297485.1 Deltaproteobacteria bacterium | reverse complement strand
CATCAGGACTTCGGGCTCGACGATGGGTACCAGACCTGTCTCCTGACATAAGGAGGCATACCGTGCAAGGGCGTGCGCATTGCCTTCTATACAGGCGCGGCTCGGTATCCCTTCACCGATGCTGATCACCGCCCTCCACTTGGCGAAACGAGCCCCTAAGGCGCGGTATTCGATAAGCCGGGCACGGAGACCATCAAGACCCTCGGTGATTTTTTCTCCGGGAAAAGCCGCCAGGTCCATGGCCCCCTTGTCGACCTTGATACCGGGGATGATGCCTTTCCGTGAAAGCACCTCAGGTAATGGTGTCCCGTCCTTGGCCTTCTGACGGATGGTCTCGTCATAAAGGATCACACCGCTGATGAACTCCTCGATACCAGACACGGTGAACAGCATCTCGCGGTACGAACGGCGGTTTTCCTCGGTTGATTCAAGTTTGATGCTGTCAAACCGCCTCTTGATCGTACCAGAGCTCTCATCAGCAGCAAGGATGCCTTTCCCCTTTGGGACGAGCGATTGAGCGACAGATTCGAGTTCATCTCTAGCCATAGGTTTGTACCTCCTTGTCCCTAAAAAATGATCAGAACTTGCTTTTGATGCATGGCCAACAAGAACTTGGAATTAGCTTTCAGCCATCAGCATTCAGTTTTCAGTCCTTGACGGATAGCTGACCGCTAACGGCCTTTGGTGGAGAGTATCCGATAACAGGGTATTAGGTCAACTTTGGGATAGCCTCCAGACCTCCCATCTCCTCCACCGTAGGGTAATGTTTTTAAATATACTGGCTAGAGGAGGGATCAAAAATCAAGCCCCGTATGCGGAGTAATTCCACCTAGTCAACAACATCCCCTGAATTCCCCTCCGGAGTTGGGATTAGCTTTCTGTCATCATCATTCAGTTTTCGGCACTTCACTGATGGCTTTTGGTGGAGAGCATCCCGTAACAAGGTATTAGGTCATCTGGAGAGGTGACGAAACGAGGGGGAAGCGAGCGAAGAGGCTTACTTAATGAAGAAACTGAGGGATTGGTTGGTGTAATCGAATAAAGGGCCCCAGTAGATGCCGAAGAAGACGGTCAGGATGGTGAGGATAACAAGGGGTGGAAAACTGCTGGTGGGGATCGCCACCACTTGATCCGTGGGCTCGGGGGAGTCGAAGAACATCGTTTTTACAATCCTGGCATAATAATAGAGCGAAACAACGCTGTTGATGATCGCCACCACGGCTAAGAGGACAAATGCACCTCCTTTATTGATCACCGCGGCAAAGAGAAAGAACTTCCCTATGAAGCCCGCAAGAGGAGGAAGCCCTGTAAGCGAAAAGAGAAAGATCGCCATGCAAACCGCAGGGATGGCTGCCCCACGCCAGGCAAGGCCGCGATAACCTTCAATATCCTCTCTCCCCGTAGCATTGGCCACAATGATAACGACCAGGAAAGCGCCTAGATTCATGATGAGATAGACGACGATGTAAAAGAGCATCGCCTTGAGCCCTTCATTATTCAGGACCACGAGTCCCATGAGGATATAGCCTGCGTGGGCGATGCCGGAATAGGCAAGCAAGCGCTTGACGTTCTGCTGATTCAGGGCACAGAGGTTCCCCAGAGTCATGGTCACCATGCTTACGAAAAGAAGGAAGTGAGGCCATTCGACACCTGAGATAAAAACCCAATTCCCTCCCTCGGCAAGACTCGACACCGCAGGGAAGAAGAAGCGGATCAGAATCGCCACGCCGGCTGCATTGGACCCTACGGAGAGAAAGGCTGTGACTGGCGTTGGGGCCCCATGATAGACGTCCGGGGACCACATGTGGAAAGGGACGAAAACGATTTTGTAACCGAATCCGGCCAGGATAAAAACAAAGGCCACAAAGAGCCCTAACTGATTCGTTCCTCCTTGGAGCAAGGCCTCGTTGATCTGCGTGTATTCCAGGCTCCCGGTCATACCAAAGACCCAGCTCATCCCATAGATCATGGTGCCCGAGGCCACTCCGCCATAGATCAGGTACTTCAGCGCGGCTTCGCTCGAGCGGCGGTTATGGGGCAAAAAGCCGGTGAGGATGTACGAGGTAAGGCTCACCAATTCTAGGGAAAGGTAGGCCATTAGGAGGTTGTTCGAAGAGGCCATGAAAAACATGCCGAGGGCGGAAGTTAAAAGGACCGTGTAGTATTCACCCTGGTGGATCTCCCGGACTTCATGAGAGATCAGAGACATCCAGATAACCATTAGGACGGCCAGCAGGGAGACCACCTTAAAAAAGAGGCTAAAGTTGTCGAGACTGATCATGCGGTGGAAGAGCCAACCTGCAGGGGCCTCGTAAAGCTGCCAGGTGGCCCAAAGAGAGATGAGGGACCCAAGGACAGCGATAAAACCGAGGCTCCTCTTATTTCGGATAACCAAATCAAGGATGACGAGAACGAGGATAGTCCCGGCAAGGATAGACTCGGGATAGATAAATCTAAGGCTCTCGAGATTGCTGAGGTCCATAGGATCTTAAGAGAGATGCGGGATCACAATCTGATTTAGCTGATCCAGGGAAGAGCGCAAAAGATCGAGAATCGCGTGGGGATAGACCCCGAGGATGATCACAATGATACCCAGCGGAATTAGAGTAAAGAGCTCCCGACCGTTGATATCGGGCAGCGTCTTATACTTCTCGTTTGTCGGACCCAAATAGACCCGTTGGATCGTCCACAGAAAGTAGCCTGCAGTCAGAACCACTCCGCTCGCCCCTATGATGGTGAGGATCGGATATTTCTCCCAAGCGCCAAGCAACACCAGAACCTCAGAGATAAAACCGGAGAGACCCGGTAGTCCCATCGAGGCAAAAAAAGCCAAGGCCGTCACTCCCATATAGACCGGCATGATTGCCGCCAAGCCTCCGAATCCCTCTATATCGCGGTGGTGGGCACGATCGTAGATCACGCCAACCAGGAGAAAGAGCATCGCAGTGATCGTCCCGTGGTTAAACATCTGGAGAACCGCGCCGTTAATCCCCTGCGAGGTAAAGGTCGCCATCCCCAGCATCACATACCCCATATGGCTGACGCTGGAATAGGCAACGAGCTTTTTTAAATCCGTTTGCGCCATAGCGCAGAGCGCGCCGTAAATGATGTTCCATGCCCCCAAGGCCGCAAGAAAATAATAGGCGAGCTCCGCAGTAGCTACAGGGAGCATGGGGAAATTGATCCGCAGTATCCCGTAGGCGCCCATCTTGAGAAGGATACCGGCCAGGACAACCGAGACCGCAGTTGGGGCCTCCACATGCGCATCCGGAAGCCAGGTGTGAAAGGGAAAGGCGGGAATCTTGATGGCAAAACCGATAAAGAGCGCCATCCAGACAACGTGTTGAAAGCCCCAACCCAGTTGATCAAAAGGCCAAAATGGCAGAGCCGTAGTGGCGTACCTGCCGCTCTGGGCGATGAGTTTGGTCATGTCAAAAGTATGCGGTTCACTGGCGAAATAGAGGGCCAGGATCGCCAGCAACATCAGGACGCTGCCGAATAGGGTGTATAGAAAGAACTTGATTGCGGCGTATTCTTTGCGCGCCCCACCCCAGATCCCGATCAGGAAGTACATGGGTAGGAGCATGACCTCCCAGAAGATGTAGAAGAGAAAGAAATCAAGGGCGACAAATACCCCCATCATTCCCGCATCAAGCAGGAGAAAAAGGGCGAAGTAGCCCTTCACCGCCTTATCGATTCCCCATGAGGCAAAAATGCAAATAAAGCAAAGAAGGGCAGTGAGCAGCACCATCGAGATGCTGAGCCCGTCAACACCTACATAATATTCAATGTTATACGCGGGAATCCAAGCGGCCCTTTCCTCAAACTGGAAGCCCGGAATGGCGCGATCAAAATTGCTGAAGAGCCATACGGCAAGAAGGAGAGGTGGTACGGTAAAAAGGGCAGAGACCCAGCGGATCAGGTCGTGGCGGTTGCTCGGTAACAGAAGCACCACGACCATGCCGGCCACGGGGAAAAAGACCATATAGCTAAGCACGTTATCTGTCATCTTTTAGAGTCTCCTATCGTTTGCATCGAGATTAAGCATTGGTACTGAGGGACTCCTTGTCCCCTCTTGCTTGTCCGCTAACGTTTGATGCTTCCTCTCCTGTCCGAATTAGCTCCAGTTCTTGATGATGATGGCGATAACCACCGCCCCCAGGATCACGTAAAGATAGCTGTTAATATTTCCGGTTTGGACCTTCCTGAACTTGTCGCCGGCGCCGAAGGTCGAATCTGCGATCTTGTTAACGATCCCATCGATCACATAGTTATCGAAAAGGCCATTAATCCAAGAGACAAAAGTCGTCGTCTTGGCTGAGCCATCGACGATAAAGTCGATGATGTATTGATCGATCCATGCCCCGATACGGGCGAACAAGAGCGTCCCACGGACAAAGACGAACTGATAAATCTCATCGACGTAATACTTGTTGTGAAATAGACGATAGGGTAGCCCGCCGACGAGAGATGAAAAACGCTCGGGAGCTAGCGAGCGGCGATAGTAGAGGAGGTAGGCAAGGTAAAAACCTAATGCCGCTATAGCCACAGAGAAGACCATCAAGCCTCCCTCTAAAGTCAGCGAAGCATGAGCCTCATGATGGCCCCCAAATACAGGCTCAAGCCATCCGGCGAATCGGTTTTTGCCAAAGATTGCCGGGAGTCCAATCCAGCCGGCGACGATTGAGCCGATCGCAAGCAGAACCAACGGCAGGGTCATCACCTTGGGAGATTCGTGGAGATGGGCCTGAGTGTGGCTGTCGGCACGACACTCACCGAAAAAGACGAGAAAGAACTGGCGAAACATATAAAAGGCAGTGAGCCCCGCAGTCGCTACTCCCACCGTCCAGAGTAAAAGGGAGCCGTGCGGGCTGGAAAAGGCCTGCCATAGTATTTCATCTTTGGAGAAAAAACCCGCGGTCAAGGGGGTGCCGGCAATCGCCAGGACAGCGATCGCAAAGGTCCAAAAGGTGTAGGGCATCGAGCGCCTGAGCCCACCCATTTTTCTCATGTCCTGCTCTCCTCCCAGGGCATGTATAACGCTGCCTGAACCTAGAAAGAGGCAGGCCTTGAAGAAGGCGTGGGTCATGAGGTGAAAGATGGCCGCGCCATAGGCAGCCACACCCACGGCCAGAAACATGTAGCCGAGCTGGCTGATCGTGGAATAGGCCAGGACGCGCTTTATGTCGGTTTGAGTCAGCGCGATGGTGGCGGCGAAAAGGGCCGTTGCGGCGCCGATGCCTGCAACCAACGCCAACGTATCTGGCGCTAAGGAGTAGAGAAAGTGCAGACGGGCGATCATGTAGACCCCGGCGGTCACCATGGTCGCCGCATGGATCAGCGCGCTCACTGGCGTAGGACCTTGCATGGCATCAGGGAGCCAGACAAAGAGGGGGATTTGGGCTGACTTTCCGGTCGCGCCGACAAAAAAGAACAGGGTCACCAGTGTCACAACACCGATTCCCCAAATCTCCTGCCCTTGGAGAAGCGGCGCCCATTGAGCAATCTCGCGGAAGACCACGGTCCCGTGTCCTTGCCGCTGCAGAGACCAAAAAAGGAGAAAGATCCCTAAGAGAAACCCAACATCACCGACGCGGTTGACGATAAAGGCCTTGTTGCCAGCCCTGGTATTGACGTGGTCCTGATGCCAAAAGCCGATCAGGGCATAGGAGCAGAACCCTACCCCTTCCCAGCCGATAAACATGAGGAGAAGGTTATCTGCCGTGACGAGAAGCAGCATCGCAAAGGTAAAGAGATTGAGAAAGGCAAAGTAGCGCCAGTAGGATTTATCCTCATGCATGTAGCCGATAGAATAGATATGGATCAGTCCCCCCACACCGGTGACGACCAGGATCATCACCGCAGAAAGGGGATCGACCCAAAAGGCCACGTCTACATTCAGAGCCCCAAGGGAGAGCCAAGAATAGAGGCGGTCAATTAAAAAACGATCCTCAGGCTTTAAGGCCAAGAGCTTGAAAAATGCCTGAGCGGAGAGAAGAAAGGAGATCACTACCGGGGCACAGGCAAAGAAACTGACAACCCCTTTCCCGACTCTCTTTTGTAGGGATGCCCCCAGAAGCCCGTTCAGGGCCGCCCCCAGCAAGGGGAGGAGAACAATCCAACGTAGATAGTCTGTCTGTATCGGATGATCCATTATCCTTCGATTTTAGATTTTAGATTTTCGATTCAATCCACAATCCACAATCCAAAATCTAAAATACATGCTTTACTCCTTCAGTGCCTCTGCTGCCTCCACATCGATGGTATGAAAGAGCTGGAAAATGGCCAGAACAATGGCCAAGCCAACGGCCGCCTCAGCCGCAGCCAGCATAATGACAAAGATCGCATAAATCTGACCATCCACGTTTCCAGTACTGAAATGGGAGAAGGCTACGTAGTTAATGTTGGCACTGTTCAGGATCAGCTCGATGCCCATGAGGATACTGATCGCATTGCGCCGGGTGAGGACAGTGTAAAGGCCGAGGGCGAAAAGAATCGCCCCGACAATGAGATAGTGATGGAGTTCGATCGTTAACAAGGCTCTGCTCTCATTCCTTAATCTCCTTGCGGGCGAGAACCACGGCGCCAATCAGAGCAACAAGCAAAACCAAGGCGGCGATCTCAAAGGGCAGCAGATAGCTTTCCAAAAAGAGATTGCCAATTCGTGCCGTCGTCGCGGCATAGACGATCTCTTTAGCCTTCACCCAAGTAGTCTGCTGGATGGCCTGTACGAGAAGTAGGAGAAAGATCCCGATCACCAACAGAGCCGGAATTCTACCAACCGCGCGGTTGGTGATCTGAACATCGGTGATCCGATGGGTCATCATGACGGCAAACAGGGTGAGGACCAGGATACCCCCTACGTAGATCAACACCTGCACGGCAGCCACAAAGTCAGCACCCAAGAAGATATAGATCCCCGCTACTCCGGCAAAGGTGCCGAGGAGAGAGAAAGCCGAGTAGATAATGTTACGGGAAAAGGCCACTATCATGGCCGAGCCGATTGTTATAGCGGCGACCACATAAAAAATGATCGCGGAAATTTCCATAATATCTTAATTTCTCTCTTTTTGGGGTACCAAAGAGCCGCTGGCTCTCTGGGTCAACTACAGGAAGATCCCTTAGGATCAAGGGCCGGGGGGACTGATGGAAAGTCCGTCCTGCTCTCCCTCCTCAGCGCCTGCCCCTCCCTTATTTTTCCGGGGTGGCAAATTCATCCAGATATTTCTGCCCAACCTCAACCTTCGTAACCATCGTGGGCTCTGTCTCTCCGCCCTTCTTGGGTTTGTAAAGGGGAACCGGATCGGTGACGAAACGGCGAACCAACCCGGCCGGATTATAACAGGCCCCTTCAAACTCCTGAGAATGGCGAATCGACCCTGTTGGGCAAACCTCCGCACAGAGACCACAAAACATACACTTACAAATATCAATATCAAAGTTAGTAAATGACCGCTGCTTTGTCTCTTTGTTCATGTCGATGCCGATTGTGATGCAAATGATGGGGCAGACCCTTTCACAGGCTAGGCAGCCGGTGCAGATATCCATATCCACTTCCAGGATCCCCCGGTATCTCAGGGGAAGGGTCTCCTGGACCGGCTTCTCTATCCGATCCGGATACTGGATGGTCATGGGACGGCGCATTAGGTGGGAGAAGGTAATGGTCATCCCTTCGAAAATCGTGGTGACCGTCTCTATAATATTCTTGGCGTATTCGGTTAGTGCGCTCATGGATCCTTTAAATGTAGGGTTTAAAGTAAAGCTCCGGGCGGGCATGGCGGATCTGAAAGGTCACCCGCTTCGTGAAGAGACCCAGGATGACTAATCCAAAAAGAAACATACCCATGCTCATCATCCGGTTCCCCTGTGGCCAGATGACCATCAAAACCATTGTCCCCAAAAGGGAGATAAAGGATAGAGGAAGCATGTACTTCCAGCATAGGGACATCAACTGATCGACTCTGACCCTGGGGAGAGTCGCTCTCACCCACATGGCTACAAAAACCCAGAAATAGGCTTTCAGGAAAAAGACGATGAATTGAAGTATGCCCGTGAGGACCGGACGATCTCCTATTGAAGGGATCTGCCACCCGCCTAAGAAGAGCGTGGTTACTACTGCTCCGATAACGTAGAGATTTCCCCATTCGGCGAAGAAGAAAAAGAGGAAACGCATTCCGCTGTATTCGGTCACATACCCGGCCACCAGCTCGGATTCCGCCTCCGGGACGTCAAACGGCGTGCGGTTGCCCTCGGCCAGGGCCGCTGTGAAGAAAAGAAAAAAGGCGATAAAGGTAAAGGGATTATAAAAAAGAAACCAGTCCCAAGGGGCCCACCCCTGGGCTTTAATGATTCCCTGCATGCTCATGGTGCCGGCCACGAAGATGATCGTTAACACGGCAACCCCGGCAGGGATTTCATAACTGACAATCTGCGCCGCAGAACGCATCCCTCCCAGGAGAGACCATTTGTTGTTGGAGGACCAACCCGCCATCAAGATGCCGACCACGACCAAAGAGGTTACAGCAAGGATATAGAGAATCCCGATGTTGAGATCAGCAACGATGAGACGACTGCCGAAGGGGATCACCACAAAGGTGGCCAAAAATCCGACAAAGACGATATAGGGGGCCAGGGAAAAGAGCCACTTATCCGCAGAGGTAGGAATGATATCCTCTTTAAGCAGATTCTTGATCCCGTCCGCAATCCATTGGAGTATCCCCTGGGGCCCTACTCGATTGGGCCCAACACGGGACTGTATCCTGCCCCATACTCTACGTTCCAACCAACTGGTAATCCCGGCCAGCGGAGCGACAAAGAAAGAGAGGACTATAAAGGCAGCAAGGACCGTAAAGCCCGCATAGACAAGATCTTTGGGTAACCCCTGAAAGTACCCCTCTTGGAAAAGCTGATCTATAAGCGGTTGCATAGCTCTCTTTTGACCTATCGATCGATCTCCGGCGCATCCACATCCAGGCTGGCTATAAGGGCGATCAGATCAGCTACCATGATGCCTCGACTAATCTTATCGATCATGCTCATGGCAGTGAAGGAACCGGTGCGGATGCGCACACGATAGGGATACTCGCTGCCATCGCTGAGCACGTAGAAACCCATATCCCCGCGGGAACTCTCTATCCGGACATAGACCTCGCCCGGTTGGGGCTTGAACTTTCGTGGCACCTTGGCGATGGACGGACCCTCGGGCAGCATCTTGAGACACTGGCGGACAATCTTGCAGCTCTCCTCCATCTCCCAGATGCGCACCATATATCGGTCGTAGCTGTCTCCCAGAGTTCCCTTTTCACCTGTGCCCACAGGGATATTGAAATCCAATTCCGGATAAACCGAGTAAGGGATGTCCCGCCGGATATCCCATTGGATCCCGCAGGCACGCAAGTTGGGCCCGACAATGTTGTACTGGAGGGCATCTTCCTTAGTGATTGGAGCCACATGGGCGAGCCGCTCCACAAAGATCTTATTGTAAGAGATGAGGCGGTTATATTCATCGGCGATGGGTCCAAAGTGGTCGAGGAACTGGGTAATCCGATCGCAGGTTTGCGGCGTAATGTCGTACCCCACCCCGCCGATCCTGATATAATTGTAAGTGAGCCTCGCCCCGCAGATCTCCTCCATCAGGTCATTGACGGTCTCCCTTTCCCTGAGGGCGTGGAGAAACGGCGTGACGGCCCCAATATCCTGACCGAAGGTCCCCACGGAAAGGAGGTGGCTGATGATCCGATTCAGCTCACAGGCGATCACGCGGCAGAACTCACCGCGTCGCGTGACCTCCACACCCGCGAGCTTCTCTGCTGCCATGCAGAAACCCTGATTGGCAAACATCGCCGCCAGGTAGTCGGCGCGATCCGTATAGGGGACAAACCCATGCCACGTGACCTTCTCGCCGATCTTTTCAATAGAGCGGTGGAGGTAGCCGACATCCGGAATCGCCTCCCGCATGACCTCACCATCGGTCTTAACAATGAAACGCAACACCCCATGGGTGCTCGGGTGCTGCGGACCCATGTTGATGGTCATATCTTCGGTGTGAAAGGCTTCGCTTTCGGTGTGAACAGTTTCGTCCATAGTTCCCTTATCGGAGCAATTTTTCTAACAACGGTGCCCTTTCGGTGCTGATTCCATCGTATTCCTCTTGCTCCACGTAGTCCTTGCGCAGGGGATGTCCCACCCAGTCCTCAGGAAGCAAAATCCTTCTAAGATCGCTATGCCCTTCGAAGATAACCCCGAAGAGATCAAAGGCCTCCCGCTCCATCCAATTGGCTGTTTTCCACACCCCCTCCACCGTAGGTGCGTGAGGCTCCTCCCGAGGAAGATCGGCCTTGAGAACGACCTGATGCCGATGGGAATAAGAATAGAGATGATAGACGACCTGGATCTTGTTCTCCTTAGGAAGATCCAGGCAGGTCAAGTCAGACAGGATCTCAAAATTCAAGTCGGGCTCGTCCCGGAGATAGCGGCATATTTCCACAATTGCTTGAGAGTCAACATGGAGGTATGGATCCAAGGTATCTTCTTTAAATCCACTGATTTTACCCGGGAACTGTCGTTCAAGCCTGCCGACTATTTCTTTCGCCTCCATCCCTTACGCCCCTACAGATTCCTCCGCCGCTGCGGGCTGCCTTACCAACCACCGCTCCTGCATCATCTTATCCTGGATTCTCATTATGCCCTCTGTTAGTGCCTCGGGCCGGGGAGGGCATCCCGGGACGTAGACATCCACGGGAATGATCTTATCTACTCCCTTGCAGACTGAATAGGCAAGCTGAAAGAGTCCGCCGCAATTGGCACAGCTCCCCATGGAGATGACGTATTTTGGGTCGGGCATCTGGTCATAGAGAAGCTTAGTACGCTTGGCCATCTTGTAGGTCAGTGTGCCGGCCACGATCATCAAGTCCGATTGGCGCGGCGTTGCCCGGGGGACACAACCGAAGCGATCCACATCGGCCCGTGGCCCCCCTGTCTGCATCAGTTCGATCCCACAACAGGCCAAGCCAAACAGCATATACCACTGCGAGGAGGCTCGCCCCCAGTTGAGGAGATCATCCACCTTTGTGGTGAATACGGTTTCAGGCAGCGAGTTGAGTAACGATTTCATAAAATAGCTCCTATCATTTAGACTACACCTTCACCTTTTTAATCCACTCCAGGTCTCCCTTCACCCAGTCGTAAATCAGGCCTAAAAATACGATACCTATAAAGACGGAAATAGCTGTAAAGGCAAAGAGACCCTGACCATTCTCAATCCATTGTCGAAAGACAGTCGCTACCGGGAAGATAAAAACAAGCTCCACTTCGAAGATAATAAATATTAGGGCAATAAGGTAAAACCGCATGTTAAAGTTGACCCAGGCGCTGCCGGTAGCTGGCTCGCCACACTCGTAAGTAGAGAGCTTGCGTGCTTGAGGGTTGGAAGGACGCAGAAAACGGCCTATCAACAGGTTAACGCCGACAAAGGCGGCACCTAAGACCATAAAGACCAAAACATTGGAAAAATTAAACAGCATAGCGAAATTCTTCCCTCGATTAGTAGAAATACTATAGACATAAAAATCAGTCAGGGTCAACTAATCCATTTCCCTCGTTTTTTCCATCGCTATGCCCATTTTTGTTGACTACAGTCTACCCAACCAGGCCACCAAGATAGCCCTGCTCCAATCTCCTGCCTCAACCGTTCAATTAAAGTTGCCTAGCGCTCAAATTCGTTATAATCAATAGGGAAAAGTGATTGCAGGATTCCTTCACGAAGGGAGAATTAGGAGATAATTATGCGTCTAGAGACAGAGAGAAAGATGAAGCGCTGGCAAGAGCAGAGATGGCTCCTGGATCAGGTGATCCAAACGAGAGGTATTGATTGGGATCAAGGGAGGACGAACAAGATCCTCCGCAATTGTGGCCCAAGCGTAGCCGGCGAGCTCCGGGAGATTGGCCGGAGAGTTCAGAAGTTTACCGACATCCCGCGGGAGTTCTCTCGGGCGGCGCAACGCCGCGAAGAGCTGGCGCGAGAAGCTGAAAAGGCTGGCCACGAGGTCGAAGCGCGCGAGCACTATTACATCGCAGCAGTCTTTTACACCAACGCCCAGTGGGCGGTCTATGAGGATGGCAACCCCAAGCGAATCGCCTGGGGAGAGAGAAAGAGGGCCTGCTATGACAAGTTCATCCAGTTTGCAGGCAGACCCATCGAGCGCGTAGAGTTGCCTTACGAGGGAAAATCAATTGCGGCCCTGCTCCACCTGCCTCCCCGCATGAAAAGCGGAGAGAAAGTCCCTTGTGTTCTTTATATTCCGGGGATGGACGGCGTCAAAGAGGACAACCCCATTTACAGCGATCCTTTTTTGGAGCGGGGAATAGCGGTTCTTGCGATTGACGGACCCGGCCAGGGAGAGACCCGAGCCAGAGGCATCCAATGCACCGCGTCAAATTATGAAGACGCAGGAAAGCTCGCCTGCGAATACCTCGTCAAGCGGCTGGAGATCGACCCGAACCGCCTTGCGATCATGGGCTCCAGTATGGGTTCCTATTGGGGACCGCGAGTTGCCGCGGCAGAGCCGCGCTTCAAGGCTTGCGCTGTGAGTGGCGTCTGCGTCGAACCGGGGCAATACACGATCTTCAACACAGCCTCTCCGACCTTCAAGCTTAACTACATGTACATGGCCGGGTACGGCGAGGAAGCAGCCTTTGACGAATTCGCCAAGACACTAACTCTCAAAGGAGTCGCGTCTAAAATAGCTTGTCCTTATCTCATCGTGGCCGGGGAAGATGACGAACTCTGCCCCATCCAATATGTCTACGAGTTGATGGAGGAGATTCGGGGCCCAAAAGTTTTACTCGTCTACGAAGGCGAGAAGCACTCTATTCGCAACCCGCGCGCCCGGACGATCATAGTGGACTGGCTTAAAGACAGGCTCGATGGTAAACCTTTCAAGTCGGAGAAAGTCTACGTGGAGATGAGCGGCAAAGAGGTGCACACGGAGTGGTGAGGGAAGAGAGGAACCTCCCTATCCCCTCGGCTGAGCGTCTCCTCGACTGGAGGGTTCGTTCGGAAACCTGCCTCTCGCGCCGAAAGCAATGGGCCTGTGCTTATGTCGAACCGTTCAGTCTCGGTGCTTTCGGCTTGTTCGGCAGGCCCCCTCACCTGGAGGGGATCGGCGTCGCAGAAAGTTCCGACGCCTCGGATCCGATCTTCGCCTACGGGGACAGGGAGGTACTGGGAGAAAAAAGGAGCTGGAGGAATTTCTCGAGCGACCGAGAGGAGCGCGAGCGAGGCTGCGGACGTAAGGACGTGCAGGTTGATGGTAGGCCCTGACCGGTGGAGTAAGCACAATTGGGAGGACGGGCGGCGGCCCTCGAGGCACTCACCCATCGGCCGCAGCCGAGAGCGCGTTCCCCGAGGGCGCGGGCCAGCGGCAGTGCTTTGACGAACAGAGATTTATCCGATGAAAATTGCTTACGGTGATTTAATTGGCGGAGTCAGCGGGGATATGTTCGTCGCGGCTCTCCTGGATCTCGGGCTTCCACTGGATAAGCTCAAGTCGGAACTAAAAAAAGTCACAACGCTCAAATACAGGCTTGAGGTCACAAAGCAAACCGTTCACGCTATCCGGGCGACCCGGTTTCGAGTCATCTGCGGCAAGCAAGAGCCTGAGCGTTCTTGGAAGCAGATTCGCGGGATGATCCGGCAGAGCACCTTTGACCCCGAGGTCAAAAAGTGCGGGCTCGAGATCTTTGGTCAGCTGGCGGAGGCGGAGGGGAAAATCCACGACGTGTCGCCTGACCAGGTCCACTTTCACGAGGTGGGCGCCACCGACTCCATCGTAGACATCATGGCTACAGCCATCGGGATTCATCACCTGAAGATCGGTTCCTTCCAGTTCTCCCGCATACCTCTGGGGCAGGGCCTTATACGATCCAGGCACGGTCCCTTACCTCTGCCTGGACCCGCTACACTGGAACTTCTAAAAGGCATTCCGGTTCAATGGACCAACCTGGATGGCGAGACAGTGACACCCACAGGAGCCGCTATCGTGACCGTCTTGGGGACCAGCTTCGGAGATCAGCCGTGCATGACCATCGAAAAAATAGGTTACGGTGCAGGCCAGAAAGTGTTCCCGGATAGACCGAACCTGTTTCGCTTGATTCTTGGCGAAGCCGAGGCGCCTTGGAAACAAGAAGAGATGTTGGTCATGGAAACTAACATCGACGATATGAATCCGGAATTTTACGATTACGTTCTCGAACGCCTCTTCGCCGCGGGCGCCCGCGACGTATTCTTGTCCGCAATCCAAATGAAGAAAAACCGACCCGGAACGTTGCTCCGGGTGATCGCCGAGCCATCACATAGAGAGAAGCTCGCCAGAATCCTATTTCGCGAAACTTCGACCATCGGCATCCGTTTCTATCCGGTCAACCGGATGATCCTCAAGCGCACATCGAAAAAGGTCAAGACCCGATTCGGCACAGTGAAGGTTAAAATTATCGAAGAACCAGACGGGACAAAAAGGGCAACGCCTGAATACGAAGACTTAAGGCGAATTGCGGAGGCTAAAAAGATACCTCTGAAGCTCCTTTACGACGAGGTGCTGAGGAGCTTTAAGATGACACTCAAGCTCAGCGTGCTTAACGCATCAGTCTGAAACAGCGATTAGGCCTTTTTCACTTTTTCCCAAAAGGCCCTGGGAGAAAGAATTTGAAGGCTGCTCACTTTGTGTAGTTCTGTGAGTTCTTTGTCGCCTGTCACAAAAATATTAGCTCTCCCCTCCAGAGCACAGGAAAGTATGGCTAAATCGTCTTGATCCTTTATGTCCACATCAGGGAGTTCCCCAATCTTGGAAAGAATCGTATCTTCTCCGAGGAACGTGAGAATCTCCGAGATCAAGGTTTTTGGTATTTTGAATTTTCCTGTTAAAGCGCGCTCAAGCTCATTGAGCAAGGGAACCGACACGATCAGATCGTGGGAAGCGAGGACCTCTCTTAGAACGTCTTCACAAAGACCCCGAGTAGTGAAGGCACTTACCAAAACATTGGTGTCCAAGAAGACCCTCATCAGGAAACTTCTGAGAACACATCTTCATCGGTTAAGTATCCCCTGGCCTCAGCAAAAGGCATGGCCTTCTTTCTTAGTGACTCAAATTGTATCAGCCGAAGTTGACGCCGCAGGGCTTCACGGGCAACCTCGCTTCTGGATTTGCCAGACTGTTTGCTGGCTCGATTGAGCAACTTATTCAGATCTGGGTCTAAGCGGATCGTAAGGGACGATGTCTTCATGTCTTACAATGTAAGGCATTTGTTTTACTATGTCAAATTGGCCCCATGGCACTGACCTCACTGAGCACCGCTAGCAAAAAGAATAGAATATCGCTTTTGCCGTGTGTGTCACCTTCAAGCACACATCGAAAAAGGCCAAGACCCGATTCGGCCCGGTGAAGGTTAAAATCATCGAAGAACCAGACGGGATAAAAAGAGCTACGCCCGAATACGAAGGCTTGAAGCGCGTTGCCGTCGCGAGAAAGATACCTCTGAAGGTCCTCTACGAGGAAGTGCTGAGAAGCATTGCTGAATCGACCTAGCCCCTTGATTTACTCTCCTCTGTTCACTTCAGCTTTCTCACGTCAAAGAGGTAAAGAGTGAAGGGAAGCCACCATATGAAATCGTTGGTAACGCAAAGCATGATCGATTTTGCTGGCCACCTGCTGATCCATATCAGCGCAATGGCCCCAACGGGCCC
>JAPUHZ010000158.1 GCA_027297485.1 Deltaproteobacteria bacterium | reverse complement strand
TGATGCCTCTGCCCCCAGATTCTTGAAACTCCGCTCCGTAAACTTGCCAAATGGAGTCATGCCGACTCCCATGATTGCGAGTTCTCTCATTGGCCTATTTCCGAGTCGCCTTCTGCTATCCGAAACTTGTACCCCAGCATGTCCTGGCCTTTTTCGTGCCTACGTATCACTCCGACACACAGCTCCATCATCCTTCCCGGAGAGAGACGATTCCACTGCGAAGGCTCGACTTCCAGTTGAGCCATTACTCGCACCCCTTCCGGTAAATCCACAAGTCCTATAGCGTACGGGGGCTGGAACCCCACGGGGGCAACTCGGATAACAGTGGCAGCGTAAAGCCTTCCCGGTCCGGAGAAGCGATAAGGAGACAGAGTGCCCGGATCCCAACAGTAGGGGCAAACGGAGCGGGCGGGAAAAAACATTCTTTCGCAAGCGCTGCAACTGTTCCCCAACAATGCGGCCTGTCCGTTGTTTTCTTCCGGTAAAAGAAACCGCCGCTCCGCGCTGAAAACGGCCTCCATCTAGACCACCTCCTCACCCATCTTTCGCGCTAAGTCCACCGGTTCTCCCAGGACCTCGGCGAGGTCCGCGTGCCGTCTCCCTGACCCGGCGGCTCGAACTTGATCGCCTCCACCCCCAAGTCTCCGAGGACTATGGAGCTAAACAGTCCGGCCAACTTTGTCGTCAGGTATAGGACCCGGATGCCTTCAAGGGGTCTCCCCATCTACTAAAGTCCTTCCGTGAACCCGATCAATGGTCGGTTGGACTCCTTATAGGCTAACGTGGCGGCTAGGATAAAGGCGATAACCACTCCAGTTCGATCAATAGCGCGGGAGTGTACAGGGATAAGATAAGTTCATGAATTGCGGACTTACGACTATGGCTAATATCAATGTGGGGAATAGGTGTCAACCCATTTTGATGGAGCTTCAGTTTGGGTTTTGATCTCTGAGATAAAGGGTACCCTTCTTGTCTCGAGCCCCTTTCCCATTCACCTGTGCAACCCTGACCCCATTCACAAGCCTTTTCCTGTAAGCATGGCGACAAATAATTTAACCGCCATCCCTATGGACCTGCCACGCCGGTAAAAGATAGCAATCGGGCGCATTAGAGGGCCCTCTGCAATAGAAAACGCCTTGAGCACACCTGTTTCAACCTCGGACTTTACTGTGGTTGACGGAACCAGTGCGATGCCCAAACCAATCTCCACAGCTCGCTTGATCAGCTCAATATTGTCAAATTCAGCCTTGGTGATAACCGAGATCTTATGACGTTTGAACACTTCGTCAAGGGCCTTGCGCGTCGGGATATCCTGGTGGAAAGCTATGAAGGGTTGAGAGTTTAGCTGTTGGAGACTGATCGAGCTGTTTTGGGCCAATGGATGGTCTGGAACACAGATCATCACCAACTCGTCGCCCATGTCCTCAGAACCCATCATGGTCATCCCTCCTTTCATGTTACGTCATTTGCCAGATCGTGAGATCTCCTCGCCGGACGTACCGTATTTGCGCACTGTTTTGACCTGTTCCCTGGTGCAGGGCTTTCGTACGGCGGTGACTGAGATGCGAACGGCGACCGGTCACTTTTCTTTTAGGGGAAATGCATAACAGACCTCCTTTCTTTTTCAGATCGATGTTTCTCATAACTGATCAACCACTCCCTTCGAGAAAGCGCACCATTTCGCGGGCCGCGTTGGCAGCCCCATCGATCGGATCTTGAATCTGCATAAGCCGGAGCATGTTCTCTCGGTAGCCGTTATCGGTCGCGATCTTATCGAGGGCGGCGGGCAGATGGAGGCTATTTGCCTAGTTAGACCCGATCAAGCGGCAATTGGTTGGGAAGTAATATTCCAAACGATTCCCAAGCCAAGCCCGTAGAGCAGATGTGAAATCGTAGTTGAGATTAAGGGTCTTGTACCGCTAGGCGCTCTAAGCCCAAAGAAGCCCCAACCAAATGCAGGATAGAGAATGAACCATGGCAGAAGTGTTGTGGCCAGTCCCCATAAAAGAGCTGGAAACAGGTGGTCTGCCGGCATGGGCACCTTAAAGGCGAGATAGAAGACAGGATACGTTAACGCCACAATACCGCCGGTGAGGTAGTGAGTGATCCAGCCAGCGGGTAATTCATTTTTCAAGGGACTGGCTTTACCTATATCTCCATGCACGAAATGGCCTGCGAAGACCCCTAGGGCCCAGCGACCGAGGGCCCGATTTCCTCCTCAACTTCCCCGACTCGTAATTTTCAATTGCTCAGCCAAGCCTCCGGTGATATCCATCAGGGCTGTTCCTACCAGTCCACCAACAATAGACCATAATAGATATTCCATGAGATTCCCTCCTAAGCCAGGATTTCCTGGATCGGTCAGTTCCTTTGCTGCAAAGGTCAGGCCTCGCCTCGTAATATGCTACATCAACTCCCGCTTCATGGTTTCGAACTGCTCCTTGTCGATCTCTCTGCTGGCGTAGCGCCTTTTCAGGATGTGTAAAGCGGTCTCTCCCGTCGACAACCCTTTCGGCTTCCCTTCGCTGATAAACCATCGGACTACCAAAACGACTCCGACAACGATCAGAATCCAGAACAAACAAATCATCATGAGCCAGCCGAAGAATCCATAGCCCAATCCCCAACCACTCATCATCCATCCTGGCATCATTGGCTTCACCTCCTTTTAGCGTAGGGTTCAAATATACGTGGTAGGCCAAACAGAGGGGGCCATAGGTCCCTGTCTTCCAAATTACCTGCTCACAACCTTGGCCTTTTCCCTCAAGGCAGCTCCAGGCTTCGCTTTTCTTAGTATGACTGCCGGGACGCATCTCCAAACAGAATGGCCTTGTCGGGATAAATTTAAGATCTGCTAGTGTAGTTTCGATTTTTACTTCCTCACGATTTACTGTCACCAAAAATCCCCTCTTACCTTATTCTTTTGAGGTCAACGTCGATCACCAGCACCTCTCCTCCCCGAACCAGGTTAAAGGACTCTGCCTTCTTACCCAATTCAGGATG
>JAPUHZ010000157.1 GCA_027297485.1 Deltaproteobacteria bacterium | reverse complement strand
CACCTTGAATTTTCCTGACTTAGCCAACTCGGCAAAATCCTTCGGGGGCAGATCGAAGGACATATCCACGTCCCCTCGCTCCAGCAGGGCTCTACGCGTAGAGGCGGAAGGGACGATCCGCATGATGACCCTTTTGATTTTGGGCAACGGGCCGTTTTTCCAGTCATCATTCCTCGTGTATACCGTTTGTACGCCGGGTTTGAACAACGCAATCTTGTACGCTCCTCCTCCCGCCGTATTGTGCTTCAACCACTTCATGGCCCAGGGGTCTTTCTTGGTAGCGTGTTTCTTGGCGAGTTTCGAGTTGTATATGGCAGGTACCGGCACCGCGATATCCGGAAGCGTCAGTTTATCTTTTCGCAAAAATTGGACTTTAAAAGTGTGATCATCCACAACGATAAACTGCTCCGGTTTTGCCAGGGACCCTGCTTTCATCTGAAAGCCGGGGAATCCCCCTGCCGCAAGAGCCCGCTCGAAGGACCATTTAACGTCATGTGCAGTAACCGGGCTGCCATCGTGGAAACGCGCCTCCTTGCGCAACTTGAACGTGACGGACATGCCGTCCGCGGCGATCTTCCAGCTCTCCGCCAGTTCCGGTTCCAGCTTCTTGTAGTCGTACATTAAATCCCCGTTAGGGGCGCGTTTTTTCCCATACGTGAGAAGCCGGTCATACACATTCCAGGAGAGCCCATAGGCGGGGCGGTTGGTTCCTATGCCCTGAATATCCAAACTATTGGGTCCCTGTTCTCGACAGATAATGAGAGTTTCCTTCCGGCTTCCCCTTCTCTGTGCCCAACCATTAGAAGTAATCAAGAAGGCAAGGGCACACATGAGAGTTATCGCTACAATTGCGCGTCGTTGGAGCATAATACTCTCCTTTCTCGGATCTAAATATTTTCCTCGATATATAATTATATAAGGTTAATCGCCAACAAACCCAACCAAACTAACGCCGCACACGTTACATGCCCCGGGAGAAACCACAGCACATCGCCATCCATCTCGTCAACAAAGGCCTTGGCCTCCCCCTACTTCGAGCGGGCTATGGACGTCTTGGATAGGTTTACGCAACTTTCGTACCAACGATCCGGACCCACCCGATCGTCGCTATGCCTTTGAATTGAAAGGCTTTCCCAGGATCGGCCGTGCAGAGATCTCGGGCGGCTCCAATGGATAGCCTATTTCTTAGGCAAGACTGTTTATCTAATGGGCAATCATTTGTCAAGAATTTTGTGTGGGTTGAGCAAGACCCCTGGATAGATGGACGTTGCAGCTTTTCTAATCTAGAGGAATAACTCATATTCTTGGAACTCTGAAGGATAGGGGGACGTGGCAACTTTTCTAATCTAATAGCTACCGCTCCAGCACCTGTTGCCAGTATTTTGCCTGCTGCCGTCCGCGCTCTGCCACTCGTCTCAGAAAATTGTCCCGGTCGTGATTATCTAGAAAGAGCTTGCGCCGCTCAATGCCACGTGCCATGACGTGCTGTAAGACACCCGGCGCATACAAACGAGGTCCCCGTGGCATAAATCAACTCGATATCGAAAGATTAGTAAAGTTGCATCGTCCCCTAAGTTCCGGTTGGATGGGCTGGAAAAGGCCGGCTTTAAGAACGCCTCTTGCTTATGCTCTAGCGGACCGCTTTAAAGATGTCGATTTCGGCGCTTCGTTAGCCGCGGTGATCGGCTAGCAAGCCATTTCTTGAAGGACAACTGGCTTTCTCCTGATGGTCTGCCAGCCAGCAAATTTTCCACGCTGACGTCCTCGTCAATATCCTCCCAGTGGATACCTTGCCCTTTCCCAATCAATCTCCACTTTTTTCGCTCTTCCTTGGTGGCATGTAAGAGTCTTGGAAACCATGCTAGCGGCACCAAGACGGTGCGTCCGTCACTCAACTCGACGCTGAGGGTATTATCTACGATAGTCAAGCTTTCGATAGTGGGAAGTGCGATCTCAACCGCGGAAATACTCATTCCAAGCCTCCAATAATTTACCTTGATGCCTACTCACGAGCTTATGCATCTTATCAATTTCTCGCCTAGAGAATCCCCCGCTCCTTTGCAAGCGGCTTGGATCTAGCCAAAACTTTGCCACTTTATCCTCACGCTCAACATGAACGAACGTGCGGGGGTTCGCCGCGGTCCCCTGCATAGAAGAAAAATCGGTAGGAACCTACCCTCAGCACTGTCGGCATCTACACTCATATTATAAGAAACACAGCTTAACCACAAATTAGGCCTTCAATATTTCAATGACTCCGGCGATTGTCGGCCCGTTCAAAGAACTTGTCAAGGTTTATCCATCCGAAACAACCAGTCCTCCCTGTTGCTTATGCCTGTGGCCTAGGCTACAAAATAGGGTAACCCATGAAGTATTGGGAGAGTTAAATGGCACTAGGTAAATTGGACAGTTTTGGCACAGCGGGAACACTGAAGGTCGGCAATCAGTCGTACAAGATCTACCGGTTGGGTGCGTTGGAAAAGGCCGGCATTAAAAATATCAATCGCCTGCCGGTGTCTCTCAATATATTGCTGGAGAACCTGCTACGACACGAAGACGGGCACCATGTGAATAAGGGTGATATCGAGGCATTGGCCACCTGGAACCCCAAAGCCAAGCCGGACAAAGAGATCGCCTTTATGCCGACTCGGATCTTAACCCAGGATCTCACCGGCGTTCCGGCCATTGTGGATCTCGCCGTCATGCGCGAGGCGATGAAGCGTCTTGGCGGCGACCCGAAGAAGATTAACCCTCTCGCGCCGTGCGATCTCGTCATCGACCATTCGGTCCAGGTGGACCGCTTCGGCTCCGCGGAGGCGTTCCACCAGAACTCACAAATCGAATACGAGCGCAATGTGGAACGTTACGCCTTTCTCCGCTGGGGGCAAAAGGCCTTCGGCAATCTCAAAGTGGTCCCGCCGGACACCGGCATCTGCCACCAGGTGAATCTCGAATACCTGGGCCAGGTGGTCAGCCGCAAGAAGGAAGACGGTGCAACGCTGGCCTATCCGGACACGGTCGTGGGAATGGACTCCCACACTACGATGATCAACGGGCTCGGAGTCGTCGGTTGGGGCGTGGGCGGCATTGAGGCTGAGGCGGCGCTGCTCGGTCAACCGTTGATTATGCTCATCCCCAACGTCATCGGCTTCAAGCTGCACGGACGACTTCCCGAGGGCGCGACGTCGACGGACCTTGTCCTCACGATCGTGCAGATGCTGCGGAAAAAAGGAGTAGTGGAGAAATTCGTCGAGTTCTACGGCGCCGGGCTATCGAGTCTGAGTATCGCAGATCGGGCCACCATAGGGAACATGTCGCCTGAGTACGGTGCAACCATCGGCTATTTCCCCGTCGACGACGAGACGCTCAAGTATCTCGAGCTCACCAGCCGGCCGCCGGAGCTCATCAAGCTGGTGGAGGCCTACTGCAAAGAGCAGGGGCTCTTCCGCACCGACGCAACTCCCGATCCGGTTTTTACCGACACGCTGGAGCTGGATCTCGCCACCGTCGAGCCGAGCATCGCGGGGCCGAAGAGGCCACAGGACCGGGTCCCGCTCACAAAAGCGAAGAGCGCCTTTAAGGAATCTCTCCCGAGCCTGCTCAAAAGCGGTACGCCCGACAAAACGGTCTCCGTGAAGCTAAATGGCACCAGCACCACCCTCGGACACGGCGCGGTGGTGATCTCAGCCATCACGAGCTGCACCAACACCTCCAACCCCTCAGTGATGATCGGCGCCGGTCTTCTCGCTAAGAAAGCGGTCGAGAAAGGCCTTAAGGCCAAGCCGTGGGTCAAGACCAGCCTCGCCCCGGGCTCCAAAGTGGTGACGGATTATCTAAAGGACAGCGGCCTCCTGCCGCATCTGGAAAAGCTCGGCTTCTATCTCGTAGGCTACGGCTGCACCACCTGCCTCGGCAACAGCGGTCCCCTTCCGGAACCCATTTCAGCCGCACTCCAGGAAGGGAATCTGGTCGCTGTGGCGGTCCTTTCCGGCAACCGGAACTTCGAGGGACGGATTCACCCTCAGGTGAGGGCCAATTACCTTGCCTCCCCGCCTCTCGTCGTCACTTACGCGCTGGCGGGGCGAATGGACCTGGATCTTTACAACGAGCCTCTCGGCAACGACCAAAAAGGGAATCCCGTCTATCTGAAAGACATCTGGCCTTCGCCGGAAGAGATCCGGGAGCAGATAGCCAAGTCGGTCAGGCCTGAGATGTTCAAGAAAGAGTACAGTAATGTCTTTGAAGGCGATGAGCGCTGGAATAAGATGCCGACGCCCGAGGGTGAACTCTTCAAGTGGGACCCCAAGTCGACCTACGTTCGGGAGGCGCCTTACTTTGAGGGTATGACAAAGTCGCCGCCGAAGCTCAAGGACATCGCAGGCGCCCGGGTCCTGGCCGTTCTCGGCGACTCGATCACAACCGACCACATTTCTCCGGTCGGCTTTATCGAGAGAGACGGCCCGGCGGCCCGCTACCTGACAGAGCACGGAGTCCAGCCGAAGGACTTCAATCAATACGGCGCGCGGCGCGGGAACCACGAAGTTATGACGCGCGGGACATTTGCCAACGTGCGGCTCAAGAACCAGCTCGCACCCGGCACCGAAGGAGGCTGGACCGTCCATCTGCCGGACAAGAAGCAAATGTTCATCTACGACGCCGCCATGCAATACCAGAAAGAGAAAGTCCCGCTGATCGTCATTGCCGGTAAGGAATACGGCACCGGTTCATCAAGAGACTGGGCAGCCAAAGGGTCCCGGCTCCTCGGCATCAAGGCGGTCATCGCCGAGAGCTACGAGCGCATCCACCGGAGCAATTTGATCGGCATGGGAATTATTCCCTTGCAGTTCAAGGCGGGCGAGAACTGGCAGTCTTTGGGTCTCACCGGATTTGAGAACTACGACGTTGTGGGAATCTCTAATGGTCTAAAAGCAGGGACAACCCTAACAGTGAAAGCCAAAAGCGATGACGGAAAGACCAAGGAATTTAAAGTCACCTGTCGTATCGACACTCCTGCGGAGCTCGATTACTATCGACACGGCGGTATTTTGGAGTACGTATTAAGGCAACTTTTGGACGAAAAAAGAGGCTAGGTGATAACTAGGCAAGGCATCCGAAGGCAGGTAGACTAATACACTACGGCTTGTCACCTTCAAGCCGGGCGACATCTACTAAATCTTGAGGACGTCCGACGGTTTTTTTGTTAGCAATCAAATGTGACCGTCCGATAAGGTGGACACGAATCCCTTCTATTCCCAGCTCTAGCCGGGCTTTCCAAGCCTCGGTGAACTGCACGCCGTCGATGGACGTAAGAATGTCGATTCTGGATGGGGCCACGCCGATCTGAAAAACTAATCCGGGACTTGTGAGGTCTGTTTCTTTTAGTTCCGATAGCGGCGCTCCGAACTTCACTAAGGCGCGCCAGACGCGGCGGGCATTGCCTGCTTCGCAACGAATCCATATGTCGATGTCCCCGGTAGCCCTAAGCACGCCATGAGCTGCCAGAGCGTAGGCACCGACAACTAAATAGTCAACGCCCCCTTCGTTGAAGATGGACAATATGTCTCTGTAATCGGGATTCAGCAATAGGCTTTCCTGTAAAACTCCAGGTATTTAAGGTCAGTGGCCAGACCATAGCTAATCTCTCCTGCGGCGTGGTGTCTGCTAAATCGGTGTCTTTGCCCTGGTCACTGACGCGGCCTACCCGAGTTTTGAGAGCCCCCCTGTTCATACAGCTAGTGTAGCACGTCTAACACCCAAGTTTCACCTGTTTCATTCATGGAAAGTCAGCAATGCACGGAACGTCGCAGGCTAAGCGCGGGCTCTTCACTTCCGGCTCAGCAGCTGGGTGTCAGGTTGGAGGTGCTAAGCGACTACTATCACGGCGAAATCCTCGAATACATTCTTAGGCAACTTTTGCAGAAAAAGACAGCGTGAGTTTTGGTCAGCGGGGAGTCTCGGACCCTTGAATGGCCTTGCCACCATCCCCGACGGGTTTCTCCTCCCCAATCGGTGCCGTCCCTACCCAGTGGCCTATATCGACCACAATGCCTTCAGGTCCCTCATACTTGACCTCGTAGTGTGCCGCACTGCCTAATTCAATAGTGGCGATCTTCTTAGCCCCGTTCGACTCAAGGAGGTGGCTGCTCACTGCCTCGTTCTCAACCGCGAAGCCGATGTGATCGATTCCCTGGTGCGGCGGTTCGCCATTGGGCCCGGCCGACCTCAATGGCAGCACGGTGATGTTGATGGTGCCGTCTGAAAGGTCAATGGCTCGATTTCGCCGCCTCTGGGTGATAGTCATTCCTAAGGCATTGACAAAAAACATCGCCATAGCCTCCACGTCCGCGGCGCGATACGCGATGTGCCGAATCTTACCCATGGGTGCACCTCCTTGCTCTGTGCGAATTCTAGGAGAGACCCCGGATGCTGTCAAGGACTGATAAGACAGTATCGTGATGCCCTCATGGAAATCTGAATTTCGGCTGGCCTCTAGAGTCTCTTCGGAGGCCGAGGATATGTGAGCCCGGTGGATCTCGACACTGATAAAGTCGTTATTAAAGACCCCCTACCAGCTCTTGACGGCGAGTTGAAAGGCAAACTATAATCTATCCCTGGTCTTCCGTAGGGTTACTGGCGTGAAATGTCGAAAACGGGGATTTAAAAATAAAGTACAAGGAGGTCAAAATGAAAGGAATACTTAGTTTA
>JAPUHZ010000156.1 GCA_027297485.1 Deltaproteobacteria bacterium | reverse complement strand
AAAGTCTATCCATTGGAATACTTTCCTCCCCCGATAGTCTAACGGGACCGGCGTGAGTTCCCTGAAGTAGGAATATCGCAGCCCCACGCCTTGGTTAGACGACAGGAGGCAGAAACTGAAAAAAACGCAGGCCGGAGGAAGAATAGCCGTATAAGAGTGCACATGTCAAGGGGTTTCCACACTAATCTTACATACCAAGATCATCCCTTTTTAGGCGCAACGAAAGGAACGTGACAAGTAGGGAAAAGGGGGGCTACACTTTTTCGGAAAGAACAAAACCCTGAACTTCCAGTTCTTTAATGGCAGCCTGGCTATGCCCAAGCTCAACAAGAATGGCCACCGTGTGCTCTCCTAAAAGGGGGGGTGGATTTGTCTCTCTCTTGGGGGAATCTGGATAGTTGACTGAAGATCCCACAAACTTTAATGGTCCCATCTTGGGATGATCCACCTTTTCAATAAGGCCCAGATGCCTCACCTGCGGATCCGATAGGACCTCTTCCATATTATAAAGAGGCACTGCCGGGACGTCGTTTTTTTCCAGCCTTTTTAGCCACTCAGCCCTTGGCCTGGTCGCAAGGGTCTGAGCAAGCTCGTCATGCAGCTCTTGGTAATGTTGCCGCCGACCGTTCCTCGATTTGAATCTAACATCCTCTGCGAGATCCATCCGATCCACCGTCTTCAGGAGAGCGATCCAAAACTTCTCCGGCACCGAACAGTGAATAACCAAAGGCAATTTGTCCTTCGCTAAAAAGGCAAACGCCTGAGCGTTCTTGACTCTCGCGAGCCGCTCAGGAATCTCACCCGTCCGCAAGTAACCAGCAGCCGTCTCCCCGATAAAAGAAAGGGTGGCCTGCAACAAAGAGGTTTCTACCTTCAAACCCTCTCCTCTCTTTTGGCGCTGAAGGAGAGCGCCCAGGATTCCGTACCCGGCGGAAAGGCCTGTAATGTAATCCGACAGGGCAATCCCCATCACCTTCGGCTGATCGAGATCCGTGAGGACGCTCAAAAGTCCACCCATAGCCTGACCCAAGGTGTCAAAACCCGGCCTATCCGCATAAGGTCCGGTCTTTCCAAATGCTGAGATCGAGCAGTAGACCAACCCACGGTTCATCGACCGCAATGTCTCGTACCCCAGGCCAAGGCGCTCCACAGCCCCGGGCCGGAAATTTTCCACAAAAACATCCGCTTTCTTGATCAACTCAAGGCAGATCTCCTTGCCCTTCGTTGTCTTCAAATCGAGGACCACACTCTCTTTATTGCGGTTCAGGTGAGCGAAGTTCGGACTCAAAAAGAGATCCGGGGCAAAATAGCGATACGGGTCTCCGTCGGGAGGGGCTTCGATCTTAATGACACGGGCACCGAGATCCGCTAGCAAAGCAGTTGCATAGGGGCCGGTGACGAACGTAGAGCATTCAACTACGGTAATGTCATTGAGGGCATCAACACGCATAAAAATCAACTAGCCGATAGTGACGATCTGCCACTTTCAACGCGGCGCCACCAGAATCTCGTCCCGTGGAAAACAGTCCAGGATCTCAGCTCCATTCTTGGTAACCACCAGCATATTTTCCAGCCTAACGCCGCCTACCCGAGTCTCACCTTCTCGGGATTCCACAGCAATCGTCATACCCTCTTCAAAGGTCTGGGGATACTTGAATGACCACAGGCGATTGATAATGGGCATATCATAGCCTCCGCTCGTTCCAAGTCCGATCCCGTGTCCAATCTCGCTAGCAAGAACCTCGGCTTCCTCTTTGTATCCCCACGTGCTTGCTGGAGGGAAATGCTTGGCAGCCTCTGCCGTACTTTTTCCGGGCTTGATTTCCTCTATGATAGCGTTGATTCGATCCAGCAGCTTCTTGTACCAATCCTTTTCCTTATCGTTCGGTTTCCTACCGACGATAAAAGTTCGGTAAGTGCAACTGCCATATCCCATGTAGGTGGCTCCGCAGTAAGAACCATAGACTAGATCGCCTACTTGGATAACTCGGCTTGACTGATGAAATCCTCGATCGAAGGTTGTTGGCCCACTGCGCCAACCGCCTGGAACAGCGGCTTCTAAACCAATTTCATATCCTGCCGAGGATGCGATCGTGGCCAGGTCGGTATCTTTGATTCCGGGCTTCAGCTTTTCCCAGACTCGAAACCAAACCCCGTCCACCATAGCAGCCACCATATGTAGGCAATTAATCTCGTCCTGGTTCTTGATCGCCTTGGCCTCGAGCATCATATTTCGGGTATCCACCATGTTTTTTATGCCAGCATTATTCAGCGCCTCTCGGGCGATGCCATCAAACCCGCTCATGCCGATCTTCTCGTTGAGAAGACCACGCTTTTCGAGTTCGTGTTTGATATCGGCGGCGAACTGTTTGGCCTCGTCACGGCTAGCCTCCAGACCGGGGGCCCCGGTGAGCCACGCCCGTGCAGGACGCCATTCCTTGATCCATGGCGCTTGGTCAGGCATCTGATGGTAATAACCGTTATGCTCATACATGACGGAATCATGTTCAGCGAAAAAAAGGACATAACGGACCATGGGATAGTTAAATCCTTTTAGGCCGGTTAAGTAGCGAATATTTACGCCACCGGCCTCCAGCATGACGGGGATACCGTATTTACGCATCATCATCCTGGCCCGTTCCTCCCGATAATTCCGCATGCGGTCCGTGTTCAGACGCTCCTGCCAGTCTGCGGTGGCAGGACCAAAAGTGAGCTTCGGTGCATACTTGACCATGAAATACCCCCTTTATTTCGACCTGACTTTAACTTGAACAACTCACTCCTTGCAATAGTTCGCGAGGAGATAACTTGACAGGAGCTCGGCCTTTCTCATATGTCTGCATTCGGGAGACTTTTGAAACTAAACCTTAGATAGGAGGATCGTCCCATGAGCGATCAAACGAGGATTGTCACGGCCCTCGGCAAGGCTGAACACGATCGAATCTTGGTCAGGGGCTATGATTTGAACAAAGACCTGTTGGGCAAAATTACCTTTGCCCAGATGACATTCCTGATGCTAATGGGTCGGCTCCCGACATCCGATGAGGCCCGCATGATTGACTCCATGCTTATCGTCCTGGTCGACCACGGGATGACCGCCGGGGCTATCGCTGCGCGCCTCACTTATCATTCTGCCCCGGAGGCCCTTCAGGGTGCGGTAGCGGCGGCCATTCTCGGGGCCGGCAGCGTCCACCTGGGTTCTTCGGAGTGGTCGGCCAAGATGCTTCAGGAGGCATCGCCGCGGGAAAAACAAGAAGTTGACCTCGACGCAATCGCAACATCAACCGTCGATCACTACCTGGCAACGAAAACGCCGATCCCCGGCATCGGTCATGGCCTTCATACTCAAGGGGACCCACGCGCCGATCGGCTGTTCCAGATCGCCCGGGAAACCAAAGTCTATGGGCGGTACTGCGACCTCCTGCAGACGATTTCCAAGATCGCCGAGTCTCGGCGCAGGCGCACCCTTCCTGTGAATGTCACGGGGGCTATCGCTGCAATCTCCTCGGACATGAGTTTACCGTGGCAAATGGCCAAAAGCTTTGCGCTCCTCGGCCGGGCACTGGGCAGTATCGCCCACATTGGAGAAGAAATTCGGACACCAATGGCGCGAAATATCTCGGCCCTCATCAAGTCGGCCTTGATTTACGAGCCCGACAAGAAAGCTTAACAAAATCATTCGACCGCTATAACGTGCAAGCTAGAAGAAACATGGCAACGCGGCATTTCATCGTAGGCGTGGACACCGGCGGGACGTTTACCGACGTCGTGGTTGTGAGTAATGCAGGTGATATCTGGACGGCAAAGGCCGCGACGACCCCGGATGATTTCTCCCGCGGTGTCATGGACACCCTTTCAGAGGCAGCACGGGCTGTGGGCATGGAGTGTTCGGAGCTTCTCTCCCGAACCACTCTTTTTAAGCATGGCAGCACAATAGCCACCAATGCCCTCATCACCCACAGCGGCGTGAAAGTCGGCTTCATTACCACGAAGGGCTTCGAGGATACCACGGAGATCATGCGTGCGATCGGACGTGTGGATGGACTCTCGGAGGATGAGGTCCGGCATGCTACCTGGGTAACCAAACCCGACCCTTTCGCTCCGCGAGAACGGGTAATCGGTGTCCGGGAGCGGATGGATTACCTGGGTCAAGAGATCATCCCCCTCAATCGAGGCGATGTGATGAGAGCCATCCGACAGCTGATCGAGCATGAAAAAGTCGAGGCGATCGCCGTGAGTCTCATCCACGCCTGGACCAACCCATCACACGAAGAAGAAATTCGAAACCTTGTCCCCGAAGCCGATCCTTCAGGAAAGGTCTACTGGTCCTTTGGGAGTTCCTTGTCGCAAGTCGCAGGAGAATATGCGCGCGCCAATACAGCCATCATCAATAGTTACTTAGGACCTACCGTGGAGCACTACCTGGAAGGCCTGGAAAATAAGCTTCGCGCGGGAGGCTTGAAGGGTCCGCTGCTCATCATGCAAGGAAATGGGGGTGTTGCCTATCGGGAACATATAAGCGCCATTGCCAACCTTCAGTCTGGGCCTGCGGGCGGCATGATCGCCTCAGCCCACATTGCCGGTCTCTTGAAGCATAAAAACGTCATCACCACGGATATGGGAGGAACAAGCTTTGACGTGGGGCTGATCACGGAGGGCTACTGGCGATACTCCCAAGAGCCGATCGTGGAACGCTTCCGCATGCTCCAGCCGATTATCGATATCGAGTCGATCGGAGCCGGAGGCGGGACCATTGCCCAGGTCGATCCTGACACGGGGAGACTTCTGGTAGGACCTAGAAGCGCCGGCGCAAGTCCCGGTCCGGTCTGCTACGATGGTGGAGGGGAAGAGGTTACTGTAACCGACACAGATTTGGCTCTTGGCATCCTCGACCCGGACTATTTTCTCGGCGGCAGAAAATTACTGAACAAGGAGAAGGCGCTCAAAACCATCGAAGCAAAGATCGCCCGCCCTTTGAAGCTCAAAGTCGTCGAAGCCGCAGCGGGAATCTATGACATCGTCAACGCTAAAATGTCGGACTTGATCCGCCGTCAGGTAGTGCGCACCGGATACCTTCCGGAGGAGTTTGTAATCTATGCCTTCGGCGGAGCGGGTCCGGTTCATGCCGCTGGATTCGCCGCCGAGCTGGGGATCAAAACAGTTTACATTTTCTCGACTTCACCTGTCTTTTCGGCTTTCGGCGGCGCAGCAGCAGACGTCATCCACACGCGCGTGATAAGTTGTCAGTATATCCTTCCGGTGGACCCGACCGTAATCCATCAGCGACTCGCTGCGATTGAGAGCGAGATGACGAAGGCCATGATCGAAGAGGGGTTTCGAGCGAGTCAAGTCGAGTTCCGGTGCTTCCTTACCATGCGTTACCGGCGTCAGACCGCCGGCGTAGAAATGCCCATTGCCTGGAACCACTTCTCTCCAAAAAAACTAACGGAGATTGAGAGCGCGTTCGAAAGAAAGTATGAGGAGCTCTATGGTGTCGGAGCCGGTTACACCAAAGCCGGAATAGAGATCAGCGAGATACGCGTCGATGCCGTCGGCAAAGTAGCCAAACCCCGCTTGAGCGCGAAGCGAAAGAAAAAGATCAATCTCAGAACCGCAAAGAAAGGGACACGAAAGATTTTCTTTACCCGGCCTGAGCGGAGGCTTATCGACACG
>JAPUHZ010000155.1 GCA_027297485.1 Deltaproteobacteria bacterium | reverse complement strand
CCCGAGCGTATATAGTCCCCCGGCTTTCTCTTGATCGCTGCCTGCTTTCCGAACGGCTTCTCAAACTCCTCGTTCATCCGGTCCATCATATAGGGAATCCAGCCTGAGCCCGCCTCCAAAATCGCCCCGAGCTCCGCGTCTTTCTCCAACACATGCTCGTCAGCGTCGATGATGGGATAGCTCGTCTGCATTGTTTTTTCCCTTTGCGGTGCCGCCAGGCACCACCGTTTAAAAAAGCTTGAATATCGTCAAAGCCCGTAGAGCGCTCGGGCGTTGTCGCTCAGGATCTTTTGCTTGACATCCGGCGCCAAATCAGTTCTTGCCTGAAATATTTTGATGGCGTCGACGTCACTAGAAATGTCAGTGTGCCCGTAGTCCGTACCGATGACCAGGCAGTTCTCTCCAGCTTGCCCTACGATGTAAGGCAAATCATCGGAGTTTTCGCAGGTCACGTACATACGATACTCCTTCACAAAATTATCGGGCCATGGGCGGCCTAAAGCTTTGAAACGCTTTTTGGCTTCAAGCAGCACCCAGGGAAGCCACTGAGAGCTAGCCTCGATAAATCCCCACCTTAGCTTAGGAAAAACCTGAGGTATTTCACTCAGAAGGACATCATTGAAAGCGGCTACGGTGGGCACTCTGAAGCGGTGAAGGGTAGATGCTACCGATATCTGATGTCGATACAAGTCACAGAGCCACGGGTTACCGTTGGCGATGTGGACGGCAATCGCCATATCGAGCCGGCTCGCCTCATCATAAATCGGGTAGAAGTAGGTGTCGGCAAGCAATCGATTGCCTTCGACGGGTCGCATCAGCACGGCGCAAGCGCCATTTTCCTTTGCGAAGCGGATCTGGTCCAGCGCATCCGGCATGCTCAGCGTCGGCGCCATGCAGGACCAGCGCAAGCGACCTTTCGCTTGTCGCCAAATGTCCGCCAGCCAACGGTTCCAGCTTTTGCACAACGCAACTTCCACCGCCGCGCGGTCGGTGACCGACTCTATGAACATCGTGTTGTGCAAGACCTGGATTTCGACGCCGGTATTGTCCATGTGTTCCAGGCGCAATTCGACGTTGCCCAGCTCCCGGGACTCTTGCGCGTCGGCGAACTTGCGGCCCGCTTGTCGGGATCTCTTTTCCAGCTCAGTGGCCGAAAATGCCGGGAAGCGAAATCCTCTGACCTTGCCGTCAATCACCCAAAACTGAAGTTTCATACCGGCCTCTTCACGAGTCTCGATAGGGATAGGGCGATACTGCTTCTCCGACGGGTCCATAAACTCCCAGGTACGGGCAGACTCGACGACATGAGCATCGGCATCGATGATAAGTTTCTTTTCAGCTTTTTTAACCATGTGATTGTGCCTCCTTACCGTAAGGTCCGTTTCTCAACAAGGTAAATCCGGTGAGGCTGTTCTGTTAAGAGGGACACTTCCCAATCTAAATAATTCATGCTGGTTATCGCATCGCCGCGCCGCCGTCCACCGAGAGCGTCTGACCGGTGATGAAGTCACTTAGGCTCGACGATAAAGAGAGTACGGCACCGACCAAGTCCTGTGGTACCTGCACGCGCTTGAGCGCGCGCGTTCCCACCTGTAATTGCCGAAACCGAAGAATATCTTCACTCGGGTTTTCTTCGGATAGGGTGGAGCCGGGTGCAATGGCGTTCACTTGAATGTTGTCGTCCCCAAGCTCGCGGGCAAGCGTGTGCGTAAAGCCGATCACGCCGGCCTTGGATGTGACATAATGGATGCGTCCGGCGCTGCCCGTGACAATCGCAACTCTATTTTTGAGCCCTTCGATCATTGCGACTTTGCTTCGATTTCACTCCCCCCTCGGTTACGAACGAATCTATGTCACCGAAAGTCGGACTGTCAACACGGCATCACGTGGTTGTGCCAAAGGTAAGGGTATCAGGGTTTGATCAGGGCCTTCGTTGGATAAAGGTCGGGGACCTCGCCACCCACCGCTTGGATACAGCGTTCGGTCTCCTCTAAGGCAAAGACATGGCTTACCATCTCCTGCACGGGAAATCTTGTGGACTCAAGCAGACGCATGGTTGCATCAACAGCATCGTTGTCGGCAGTGAAAGCTCCCTGAAGGCGGATCTCTCCCCAGACGAATTTGTCCATTTCCATCGGTGTAATTGTGGCGTCTCCCGTTAATCCTGCTAGAACCATTGTACCCTGACGACGCAAGCACTCGACGGAGGTTTGAATCGCTTTCGGACTCCCCGAGACATCGACCACTACATCCACCATATCCCCGTCTGTCTCTTTTCTGATGACTTCAACGACGTTCTCTCTCTCTACGTTAATGGTCCTGTCAGCCCCGAAGCGCTTTGCTAGGTCTAGTCTTTCAGCATCTCTGCTGATTCCTGAGATAAAGATCCGTGCTGCCCCGGCATGGTGAGCCGCGAAAGTACATGCCAAGCCCTGCTGTCCTGGCCCCTGAATGAGGACAAAATCACCCATCTTTACGCCGCCGCGACGTACCGCCCACTGAAAGCCGTTAGCCATAACGGCGCCAATGAGGACCGCTGCTTCCGCGGGGAGATCATCGCTGACCTTGGTGGCAAGGGCATCCGGCGTGAGATAGATGTAGTCCGCAAAGCCGCCGAAGAGATGTGGAGGTTTCACACAAGAGGTCCGTCCCCCGTAGCTCGTCCGTTTCTTGCAGAATCTGGCCGCGCCGCGTCGGCAATCGGCGCATCGCCCGCAGCCCAGGGCCCCTTTGAGGATGATGCGGTCTCCTTCTTTTATGCCGTGGAGGGAGGCAGCCTCCCTGCCCAGCTTTGCCACCCGACCGAGGATTTCGTGTCCTAAAATGATAGGCAGAGGGAGCTCTATCTTGCCATGGTAATATTTGACATCCGAGCCGCATACCCCGGCCATCTCCACAGCGACAAGCCCCCCGTCCGGGGAGATTTCAGGGATCGGATATTCACGGATCTCAATCTTGTTCGGCTCAAGGAGCGTAGCCGCCCGGCTCATTCCGGCCATAGATCCCTCTTTATTTTAGATGCCTTCTATTTTTCTTAAGGTGGCCGCGTAATCTCGCAGCGCCTTTTCCAGCGGATAATCAGGTTCGTAGCCGAGCTGGTCGCGGGAGCGAGAGTTGTCATGCGGGATTCTCTCCTCCGGGTAGGGCATAGGCCTCTCTCCTTTGACCAAGGTGATCTCCAACTTGGGAAAATCTCTTTTGAGTGCCCGGACGATCTCTTCCCCGGTTGTCATTTCCCCGCTCCCGATATGGAAGATGTTGTCCTTCAGATTATCTTTAAGACATGCCAAAATAGCACCCTTCGCCGCATCCTTTCCGTAGAGAAGCTCCGCCGGGCCGTACGGCCATCTTATACTGGCGGCTTCACCTCTGAGTGCTGTCCTGACCATTTCCTGAATGGCCTGCTCCCGTGTCGCCTTCAACCCTGCCGGGGAAGGGCCATAGAGCGCAGCAAAACGGACCGCAATAAACTCAAAGCCAAAGCGCTGTGCGTAGGTCCGGCCTAAAAACTCCGATCCGGCCTTGGTTGCGGCGTAAATAGAGAGGGGATTAAGAGCGATCGTCTCGTCAATCTTTCGCGGTCCGCCCTCGCCCAAAGATCCCAGATAGACGGTTCCTGAGCTGGGAAAAGTGACCCGTGAGATCCCTTCGAGACGGACCGCTTCGAGGATGTTGACCGTTCCCAAGAGATTCAGCCTCACACCGCTGTAAGGGCGTCTCTGAACCTCCTCACCGAGAAATGCCGCCAAATGGATAATCCGGCCGATACCATGATCGCGGATGGCCGTGATCAGCCCCGGAAGATCCAAGATATCGCCCCGGACCACGCTTAGTGACTTCACATCGACACCCACCGTGCCGAGGAGCCTTTCATTCACCGCGACATCAAAGAGCACAGGCTGCTCCCCTCTTTCCAGGAGCATGCGGACCGCATTGGCTCCAACCAGGCCGCTCCCACCGGTTACCAGGATCCTCTTTTTGCTCATGATACAAACCTTTCTACCTTATGGATCCTCCTTGGTCTCAAAAGATGCCGAGCTGGTGGAGAAAGATCAGGGCAACGGCCAAAGGGCTGACATAGCGAATAAGAATAGACCAGCCTGGATAGCAGAGGGTAGTGAGATGGCCCCTCTGGAACTCTGCTAGCTTCTCGGTGTGGCTCAGAACCCATCCCGTAAAGAGCGCAATGAGAATGGCCCCTAAGGGGAGGAGGTAATTCGTAGCCAGTGTATCCATAAGCCCGAGGAATTGTCCCCCTGAGGCAGAGGGGATGCCGCAGAGAAAGATAATCCCACCCAGGACCCAGCTCGCTCGCGCTCGGCTCCACCTTTTTTCGTCAATAAAGTAGGCGACTACCACCTCGAGTAGGGAGATAGCCGAGGTTAGGGCGGCAAAGGTGAGAAGAAGGAAGAAGGCAATAGCGATGAAGCGGCCTGCCGGGAGTTGGGCAAAGGCGATGGGTAGGGTTTGAAAAATCAGCCCCGGTCCTTCTTCCGGCTTCAGATGGAAGGTGAAGACCAGGGGAAAAATTACAAATCCAGCCAGAACTGCGACCAGCGTGTCTCCAATGACGACATAGAAGGCCGAGCGAACCAGGTGGGTCTCTTGCCCGAGGTAGCTCCCGTAAGTGATCATTGCCCCCATACCGAGGCTGAGAGAGAAAAAGGCCTGGCCGAGCGCCGCCAGGCCCCCTGCAGGGCTCATCTGGTCCCAGCGGGGGCTTAGCAGAAAGTCAAGCCCGGCCTTAGCCCCCTCTGTTTGCAGGGCGTAGAGCAGGAGCACACACAAAAGTAGAAAAAGGAAGGGCATCATAACCTTGTTGCCCCGCTCGATTCCCTTCCGGACACCGCCTGCGACGATGAGGACGGTGAGGAGCATAAAGACGCCGTGCCAGAAGATTTGGAGAAGGGGGCTTCCCACCAGCGCCTTAAACATGGCGGCGACTTCTTGCGGAGAGCTGCTGACAAAGCTGTTTTGAAGGGAGAGGAGGGTATAATGAAGAACCCATCCCCCTACCACGGCATAGTAGGAGAGGATCACAAAGCCACTCACAATTCCAAGCCAGCCTGTGAGCGCCCATGGTGAGCCTGGCCGCAGAAACCTAAAGGCGCCCACGGCATTGCGTTGGGTTTTCCGGCCGATCAAAAACTCGGCAAGCATGATGGGGACACCAACAGCCAAGACGCAACCTATATAGACGATCACGAAGGCCCCACCCCCGTAAATGCCGGTAATGTATGGAAATCGCCAAACGTTTCCGAGCCCGATGGCCGAGCCGATTGCGGCTAGGACAAAGCCCGTGCGGCTGGACCAGCTTCCACGTCCGGTGACCGTCGTTATTCCTCTCTGATTATCAGTCATCTTGGCAACAGGATGGGAAATTTTGGTGGCGCCAGATCAACGCGCTTATGCCTCATTCTAAGGCCGAAATCAAGTCCAGGCTGATGGAATCAACACTGCGACCGCCGACGTAGTTAGCTTCTTAAGGTAAGATAGAGGTTTATCTCCACTTGAAGAACCGCTCGAACAGTTGGCCGACACCCTTTTTGATCACTTTCCTCCTGTCCAAGGATACGGACGGTCTCTTGACCGGGCCCGTGATCTTGAGTGGTACCACGATCCGTCCTTGGTTGTCCCTAAAAAAGGTCGCCACGTTGCCGCTACTGGCCCGGGCGGAAGTTTGAGGTGCTAGGGCGGCCTCGATCCTGAAGTTCACCGAGGGTGAGGTCAAGGTCATTCTGCCGCTGCCCAGAGCCTCCATCAGCGGGCTTCGCAGATAGATCCGTTGGACATCGACTATCCCGTCGCCCAACGTGAAATCGATTTCCAACGCTTCGAAGGTAGTCGCCCCACGGTTCTGGTCTTGAAGCAAACCGATCAGGCCGGTGACCAGTTTGATTTTAGACATGAGATCCACGTTGGTTAATCTCCCGTCCTTTACAATGATCTTTCCGTTGCCACGCAGGCTGCGGGTCAGGGGCGCCTTACCGCCCAAGGAATATCTCAGCAGAGTTCTTCCCACTAAGGTTCCCTCGAAGGCGCGACTATCGTTGACTTTTAGTCCCTTGAACTCGGCGTTGACTTGAGATGCCAAGGCATTGGAAGGGCCTCTAAGGGTTACCTTCAATCCCAGCAGGCCCGTTACATCCATCTCCTTCGGTGTCACGCCTGCCGCGGAGAGGAACTTAAAGATCGACTTGGTCTCAAATCCGTCATTGGCCAGGGTCAGCTTTACTCGAGGGACGCCTGTGAGGTGGGTGATGCTGCCGTTCACAGCGAGGTCGACATCCTGAGCTTTGAAATGGGTCTCTCTAAGATTCAGGGTTGCCCGGGAGTCGTCGTATTGGAGAAGACCGACCAGGACGACCGGCTTCAGGCCGGGCAAGTTCAACGCCACACGATAATGGAAGGGCCGGTTGGATGAGAAATCATCAAGGGAGAGATCGATCCCCTGGATCTTGAGTGGTTTCTGCCCCATGGTTTGGAAGGTGACTTCCCCCATCTTCACTCGGACCTTGGTGGGAATCAGCTCAGAGAATTTGACAGCTTTTTTGACGGGTTTTTGACCCTGTGACGGGACCTTTTTTTTCTTGACCCCCTCTTTTTTTTTGCCCATGTCCGAAAAATTGAATTTGCCGTCCGGCCTTTTGAGCAGCCTGATGGAGGGCTTCTCAAGAGTGAACTCGGCTACTTGGAATTGTCCCTTGAGGAGGGGCCAGAACTTGAGCTTGACCTTGAACTGCTGGGCAGTAAAAAAGGGTTCTTTCGAGAATGCGGGATTATCGGAGATATTCAGGGCCGAGATTCGAATAGAGGGTGTAGGGATAATGCGGAGACGCACCTCACCGACATCCACCTTGCGATGAAGGGTCTCTTCCAGCAGCGGCAAGTACCGGGCCTTGTAGGCGCCGAGGTCGATAAAAGGTGGCAACAAGAGGAGGACCGCAATGACACCCGCCAATCCACCGATACCAATCAGCAAGACCTTTTTCATCTCTGGTTCACACTTGGGCAAAGAGTACCGATGAGGGATTGTTATGTCAACCTGTGTCTTTACTGATTTATTAATGGGTTCATAAGGTTCTTGACAGGCCTACGTTCCCTAATAACGGCCGGCCCTCGGGTCGAGCCCTTCCAAGTGCGGCCAAGGCTTCGACTGAGCTCAGCCGAATGTCTGGGTCTCTGCCTTGTAGACTACCCCTCGTCCTCTCCAAGGGTGGCTATTCCCACCGCCCGGGCCAGAACGCAACCTTCACGTCCCTGCGCCCGCGCTCTCCAGGACTTGCCCCTCGGTCGCCTGATGACACCTTACTAATGAACTCCGTAGTAACCCAGTGCCGAATTTCCTGCATTCCGAGCGTCGTTGAGTTTCATTTTTGGATGAAATAGGATTTGTTTTCGGTTAAAAGCGGAGACTGGGATGCACAGTGTCATTTAGATCATGAAGGAGCAGGGGGAAATAACATGGAAGCGATTTTCAATCTGATTAGCGTGGTAAACTCCTTTGTCTGGGGTCCGCCGATGATGGTCCTGGTCATCGGGACAGGTATCTGGCTTACCCTGGGAAGTCGATTGGTACAGGTTAGACGATTCATCCACGGTTGGCGCCTTGTGCTCCAGAGCGCCTTCCACAAGGAGTCATCCGAGTTGAATGAGGGAGATATCACTCCGTTTCAGGCCTTGATGACGGCCATTTCAGGCACTGTGGGTAACGGAAACATTGCTGGGGTGGCTACGGCCATTGCTCTAGGCGGTCCAGGGGCGCCGCTATGGATGTGGCTTACAGGATTCGTCGGGATGGCCACCAAAAACTCCGAGGCTCTCCTCGGGGTGAAGTATCGGGAGCGGTCGCCGGATGGGACCATGTCTGGTGGACCAATGTATTTTCTGAAAAATGGCCTGGGTCTCGGCTGGCTCGGCTGGATCTACGCTTTATGTGGTGCAGTAGCTGCGTTAGGCATGGGCAATATGGTTCAAGCCAACTCAGTGGCCTTGGTCTTTCGCACCGAGCTTGGAGTCCCAGCTTGGCTAACTGGGGTTGGCCTGGCCGTTATGACTTGGCTGGTCCTGATAGGAGGAATCAAGCGGATTGCGCACGTGGCAGAGGTTCTCGTTCCGTTCATGTGTATTACATACCTTCTCGGCGGGCTTGGTATTATCATCGCGAAGAGCGCCGAAATCCCAGACGCCTTCAGTCTCATCTTCCATAGTGCGTTTAGTGGTCAGGCAGCAGTCGGCGGTTTTGCTGGGGCCGGAGTGGCCCAGGTTATTCGCTACGGGGTAGCTCGCGGGCTCTTCTCTAATGAGGCAGGCATAGGAACTGCGGCCATAGCCCATGGCGCAGCGAAGACCCATATCCCTGCCCGTCAGGGAACAATCGCAATGCTGGGAGTCTTTATCGACACCCTAGTGGTCAACACGGTCACTACTCTAGCCATCATCCTCACGGGGGCCTGGTCCACCGGCTTGACCAGCACAGCCCTCACCGCACATGCCTTTAGCAAGGTTTTAGGGCGATGGGGAGGCTGGATCGTCACTTTTGCCTCCGTTACCTTCGGTTATTCCACTCTACTCACATGGTCCTACTATGGTTTGAAGTGCACGGACTACCTCTTTGGGGCCAGAGTTTCTCTTCCTTACCGGTGGATCTGGTGCCTGGTCATTATCATAGGGGCGCTTTTTTCTGAGGATATGGCTGGTATAAAGTTTATGTGGGACATTGCGGACACCGTCAATGGAGCCATGGCCATACCCAATCTGGTGGCGTTGCTCGGGCTGAGTCCGCTTCTTTTCCGTGAGATCTTGGCTTATTCCCCAAGTTCAACATCCTCTGAAAGCTGAGCGTCCGCTTCTTTTGACCTTTACTCAAAAATATCGTAATAGAACAGTTTATGCCTAGATGAGGCTTCCGTGATGAAACACCAACGGCTAAATAATTGGACTTTCCTCGATACGAGCTTTTATCGCCGTTGCGGGCGATGGGCGCTGGTAGCCATCCTTCCTTTAGTTATTCTTCTAGTACCGCTAGTTATTCTTTTGACGCCGGATCTTCAAACGAGCCCCGCCAAGCAGCAGAATCGGCCCAATCCTCCAGAGCAGGAAGATCAGGACAACCTACCTGTCCCACTACGCAGTGTTGATGTGACTCTCCGGCGTGGGCAGACCTTACTGTCTGTCTTGAGGCGCTTTGGCCTTGAACGGTCAGCAGCTCATGCCATGATCGAAACAGTTCGACCGTTCTTTAATCCGAGAAAAATGCGTGCGGGACATAGCCTACGACTGATCCTCGATCGGCAGGGCGGCAAAGTGCAAGGACTGGAGTATGCGGTGAATAGAGGCGTGGTGCGGGTAATGCCGACTTTCGAGGGGTGGTCAGCAGAGCGCATTGAAATTCCCTTCGTACGTCAGACGAGGGTTGTCCGTGGTAGCGTGGTTGAGAGTCTCTACCAGAGCGGTACTGAGGCCGGTCTCACTCCTTTGCAAATTTTAGATCTGGCTACGATCTTTGAGTACGATGTCGACTTTTTTTCCGATCTGCGGAAAGGGGATACATTCTCCGTAGTCCTTGAAGAGATCCATTATGCAGATGAGAGGTTTGAGGTCGGACAGATTCTTGCCGCCGAATTAGAAGCGAATGGTGAAACTTTTCGTGCGATCTACTATGCTGCTAAGGACGGCAAAGGCTCCTATTACGATAGTAACGGGCGGGCGTTCCGGAGGGCTTTTTTGCGTGCGCCGCTCAGTTATCGAAGGATCTCCTCACGCTACAGCCTGAGACGAAGACATCCCATTTTCCGGACCCGCCGTCCTCATCGGGCCATTGACTACGCAGCGCCGGCCCGCACGCCGGTGGTGTCCATCGGACATGGTCGGGTTAAATTTGCCGGTTGGCGGCACGGTTATGGTCGGCTTGTGGAGGTCCGCCACCCGAACGGTTACGTCAGTCGATACGCTCATTTTTCCCGCATGGCCCGCGGAATTCGCAAAGGGAAGCGGGTGGCTCAGGGCGAGGTAATTGGATACGTGGGACAAAGCGGGCATGCTACCGGCCCGCACCTGCATTTCGAGCTCCTGCATCAGGGGCGTAAAATTAATTTTCTCGCATTACGGATTCCCCGGACGAAGGGGTTAAGTAGAGAGGAATTGGCCCGATTCAAAACCTTGCGTGATGAGCGTCTGGCCCTCTTGCGAGGCGATGTGGGTGAGGTGACGCAGACCGATCCCTGACCTTCAGGGCGGCGGAAATTCTGTCTCAACGGCCAAGCCCTCGCCTTTTCGTTCCCTTATTCCTTCCAAGACCAAAATGGACAGTTGTCAATCGCTCGTATTAGTCTGCCGCAGTTGTCTTGTGGGTTATTGCTTGTTATCCTTTTTTTAAGTTTGCGCCCCATCTCTGCTCTATCAGAGTGATATGGGCCGGATAAGGAGGATGGATCATGAGGATGCTCCATACCATGATCCGGGTTAATGACCTGGATGAATCCCTCAATTTTTATTGTGATCTTTTGGGGATGAAGCTGCTGAGGAAAAAGGACTATGATTCCGGCCGTTTCACCCTGGCCTTCGTGGGATATGGCTCGGAGGCAGAGAATGCCGTGATCGAATTAACTTACAACTGGGACACGCATAAGTACGACTTGGGGAATGCCTTTGGCCATATTGCGATCGGTGTGGATGATATCTACAAGAGTTGTGAGGTGCTTCGCG
>JAPUHZ010000154.1 GCA_027297485.1 Deltaproteobacteria bacterium | reverse complement strand
CCTTTTTACACCAACCGGAGGGCTTTTACGGGAAGTGTCACTTTTGTTAACACTTCTTCGTGTGTGTAAATAATCTAATCACCCCGATTTAGCTTCCCTTAACTCGTAGACTTTGGCCTTTATACTCAATGGAATGGCTTTGTCAAGGGAAAAAGTTGTTATTCTTAAAGCCAGCTCTCTATCATCAAATTCAAACCATGTCCAATATCATTTTGTCATAACGGTCATGCCATTTTGTTATGGCTTGTTCAGGTAAGACTATTGCCTTTCGCTAAAGAGGGTGATGTCAAGGAAAATATTACATCTGCCTTGATATCTGACTTGACTGAATATCGTTGGGGCGAAGCAAAATCCGCTTTTGCCGACCCTTTGAGCCGCGGCGAAAATATGTTAATCACTGAACGGCAATCTGGAGTCCCGTAATGAAGGATGAAGAGCAAGTCTCCTTTCCCAACGGCCGAGGACAGACCCTAAAGGGGGTGCTCCACCATCCGGCAGGCAGTGAATCCCCTGCGGCTGTGATACTCTGTCACGGAATGGAATCCAACAAGGAGAGCGGGAAGCTCGTCTCCTTGAGCCGAATGCTTACGGAAAGAGGTATCCTAGCTTTGCGATTTGATTTCGCATACGCGGGGGAGTCGAGCGGTAAATTCGAGGAGATCACTTACAGCGGTGAAGTCGAGGACTTGCAGGCGGCCTTTAAATTTATGCTCCGATACCAGATTAGAAAGATTGCCATCCTGGGCTCCAGCATGGGAGGGACCGTTGCCCTCCTCTTTGCCGCCAAAGAGAAAAGGGTGACTACCCTCGTCACCATTGCAGCTCCGCTCCATCCAGAGAACATCACCGAGAGACTTCTAACCCAAGAAGAGGTCAAGCAGTGGCGCCAGGAGGGATTTGCCACCTATCATGGACGGCGGATCAACGCCTCGTTTCTCGATGACCTGCAACAGATCAATATCCCTGAGGCCGCCAAGAAGATTTCTTGCCCTGTGCTCGTCATCCATGGAGATGCGGATGAAACCGTCCCTGTAGAGGACGCCTATGAGCTTCATAGCCAACTCACGAGTCCCAAGAGGATCTGCATCTTAAAGGGGGCGGACCACCGGCTCTCCAACCCCTGTCTCTTGGAAGACGCCCTAAAGGAGTCTATCGATTGGATCACCCAACATTTTCAGTGAGAAAGCCATGAAAAACTTCTCTGCCTGTATAGCCTTGTTGTGCCTGTTAGCTGCCCTCCTCGGCGCTTGCGGCAGGGATCTCCGCACTGCGCAGGGGGTGGTAGAGGAGTTTGTTGACCAACACTATGTGCATATCAATCTTCAGAAAGCGAAAGAATACGTTGCCGGCCTTGCCTTACGGAAAATCAACGAAGAAATTCGCTTAACCTCCGGTCAGGCGATCGATGCCTCGACGCGCAAGCCCACGATCCACTATCGACTATTGAAAAAAAAAGAAGGGGAGCAGCGAGCCTCTTTTCTCTATGAGGGTACGATCCTGGCAGAGGGTGCCCCTAGGTTTAGCCGCCGCTGGCTAATCGTAGCACAAAAAGAAGGAGACCAGTGGCGCGTCTCCAACTTCACGGAGTACAATTAAAGGGAGTCTTCAGGAAATCTATGAAGCCTCTTTGCTGACTGCGATCGCCTCCCGCAACGTGAAGGCGCCACTGTAGAGAGCCCGGCCTACGATGACTCCTTCCACCCCATCTTTTTCCCGCCCCTTAAGGCGGCGGATATCATCCAGTGAGGCCACTCCACCGGAGGCTATGATGGGGATCTTTACCGCACGGGCGAGACGCACAGTCTCTTCGACGTTCACTCCTAAACTTGTGCCATCGCGACTGATATCTGTATAGATGATCCGTGAGGCGCCATCCTCCTCGCACCGTTTTGCCAGTTCTACAGCATCCATAGACGTGGTTTCCTTCCATCCCTTCACCGCTACTCGGCCCTCCCTGGCATCAATGCCGACAACAATCTTGCCGGGAAATTTCTTACAGACAGCGCGAAGAAAGTCACGGTCTTCATAGGCTGCGGTCCCCACCACCACGCGCTCTACACCCGTAGCTAGGGCCTCCTCGACCGCCTCTAGAGACCTTAGACCTCCACCCATTTCCACTAGAACACTGAATCCCATGCAGATGGCTGCCACCTCAAGTTTGTGAACCGGACGACCCTCAACGGCCCCGTTCAGGTCCACAACGTGAAGCAGTTCTGCACCCTCCTCCACCCAGTGCTTTGCTGCCTCTACAGGGCTCTCGAAATAAATCGTCTCCTTATCCATCTCTCCCTGGTAAAGACGCACGCATTGACCGTCTTTAATATCAATGGCGGGAATGATCAGCATGGCTTATCCCCCTTTCTACAAAGCGCACGAAATTAGCCAAAATACGAAGCCCGATCTCCTGGCTCTTCTCCGGGTGAAATTGGCTGGCAAAGAGGTGGTCCGTGGCAATACTGGAAACGAAGGAGCTTCCATAAGCTGTCGTCGTTGCGACGATGGACGCATCCTCCGGAACCACAAAATAGGAATGGACAAAGTACACATAGTCCCCATCCGATATCCCCTCTAAAAATGGGGTCTCTTTCTTCTTCCCTATGCGGTTCCATCCCATGTGGGGTACCTTGAGGCCGTTCTCTGAACGAAAAGCTACAACTCTGCCGGGAAGAAGATCCAATCCCCTCTGCGGACCAAATTCTTCACTCTCGGTAAATAGAAGCTGAAAGCCAAGGCAGATCCCCAAAAACGGCTTCTTCTGATGGACCACTTCCTGAATCGGTTCCACCAATCCAAAGCGCCTGAGATTTTCCATGCAAGCGCTAAAGGCCCCTACACCGGGAAGAACGACACCCCGGGCGGAGGCGATCTTTTGGAGATCTCGCGTCACTTGAGCTTGACAACCGACACGCTCAAATCCCTTTTGCACGCTGCGGAGATTTCCCATGCCGTAGTCGATGATCACGATTTCATCCACGGTGCCGCCTAACTCTATTTACTATAAACTCCCCTTCGTAGACAACACACCCTTAATACGCTCGTCGATGCGGGTGGCCTTTTCCATAGCGCGCGCCAATGCCTTGAAACAGGCCTCAATGATGTGATGCGGGTTCTCTCCCCGAACCACGTTGAGATGGAGGTTCATGCCAAGCTGGTTAGCAAAGGCCTGGAAGAACTCGTGGGGCAGATCCGTGTCAAAATCTCCCACGCGACCCGGGCGGATCTTGACGTTGTAAGAGAGATAGGGCCGGCCACTTAAATCCACGACCACCTGTGCCAGGGTCTCATCCAAGGGCACACTCGCCTCTCCGAATCGGCAGATTCCCTGTTTGTCTCCCAACCCCTCTTTGAAGGCCTGTCCCAAGGCCAGGCCGACATCCTCCACAGTGTGGTGATAATCTACCTCGATATCCCCTTTTGCCTTTAACTTGAGGTCAAACAGCCCGTGACGGGCAAAGATCTCGAGCATGTGGTTGAAAAAAGGGATTCCAGTCTGGACCTTGGCTATGCCACCACCATCGAGGTCCAACTCCACAGTGATTTCCGTCTCTTTGGTCTTGCGGCTGGCCTTAGCCCTCCGTCCCATAATCTCTCTCCTTCTTGAACCGTACCTCCACGGCGCGGGCATGATCGTGCAATCCCTCAAGCCGTGCCAGACGAATGATCTCCGGCGCCAGAGAACGGAGCGCGCCCTTACCTGCTTGTATCACGCTTGTCCGCTTAAGAAAATCGTACGTCCCGAGGGGCGAAAAAAAGCGAGCGCTTCCTCCTGTAGGGAGAACATGGTTCGGACCCGCCAGGTAATCTCCTAAGGGCGGCGCCGAGTAGGAGCCGAGAAAGATGGCCCCCGCATTGCGAATCGAGCGGAGCCACCTGTGAGGTTGCCGTACCATCAGCTCCACATGCTCAGGGGCTATGGCATTGACGATTTCCATCCCTTCACTGAGTCCCCGGGCTACAATAATCACCCCGTATCTCTCCAGGGCTTTGACGGTAATAGCCCGCCGCCTTGTCTCTTGGAGTTGTTTTTCCAGAGCGGCTTTGATCCTCCGCGCCAACGCCAAGGAGGGAGTGACACAAAAAGTCGCTGCCAGCTCATCGTGCTCGGCCTGGGAGAGCATGTCTGCAGCTACATAAATCGGGTCTGCATGGGTATCAGCCAAAATGAGGATCTCACTGGGACCCGCAATGGAATCGATATCCACCTCGCCAAAAACCAGTCGCTTGGCCGTAGCTACGTAGATATTCCCGGGGCCAACGATCTTATCTACCCGAGGGACTTGTTCTGTCCCGAAGGCCAAGGCCGCGATCGCCTGGGCACCTCCAATCCGAAAGATCCGGTCTACCCCAGCGATCCGAGCCGCTGCTAAAATGACGGCCCCATCCTTTCCGATCGGAGAGGCCATCACGATCTCTTCCACCCCGGCAACCTTCGCCGGCACAACATTCATAAGGACCGTAGAGGGATAGGATGCCTTTCCACCTGGCACATAAACCCCCAGGCGCTCCAAGGGGGTTATCCTTTGTCCCAGGAACAAACCGAGAGAGTCGCGGTAGCCCCAACTCTTCTCCAGTTGGCGGCGGTGAAAGGCGGCGATCCTCTTGGCTGCGAGGCGCAGGGCACGAAGGTCTTCCCTAGAGACTATCTCCATCGCCCGATCAACTTCTCGCCCTTTGATCTCGATATCCGCCCTGCTCAGACGAACGCCATCAAAAAGGCGGGTGTAACGGAGCAAAGCGACATCCCCTTTTTGCCTCACCGTGCGGATAATTTCCCCTACCAGCTTTTCGATCTTCCCTTCTCCCTTGCCCCTTCTCTGGATAATCCTTCTAAGCATTGGCTTAAAGCTCGGATCGCTCGTCTTAACAATCTTCATCCTCATCCCTTGGTCCCTTTAACCCCTTATCCTTTGTATATCCGCCCCGAGGCTGGAGAGTTTTCTTTCAATATGTTCATAACCCCGATCCAAGTGATAGACTCTGGAGATCTCTGTCTTGCCCGTAGCCACCAGGCCCGCCAACACAAGAGAGACACTAGCGCGCAGATCCGTAGCCATGATCGGCGCACCTGAAAGGTTCTTTACGCCCCTGACAATGGCCTGATTGCCATCGAGGCGGATATCGCCTCGCATCCGGTTCAATTCCTGCGCATGCATAAAGCGATTCTCAAATATAGTCTCCGTGATCACGCTCACCCCATCGGCAACCGTCATCAAGACCATCATCTGAGCCTGCAAATCAGTCGGAAATGCCGGATAGGGAAGAGTGGTAATGTCGACGCTCTTCGCCCTTCCGTTCCCTCTCACCCGGATCCGATCCTCCTCAACGCAGACCGCAACACCGGCCTCCTTGAGCTTAAGTATAAAGGCGTCCAGATGATCCGGCCGAGTTCCTCGCACCACGATATCTCCGCGTGTCAGGGCTGCAGCGACCATAAAGGACCCGGCCTCGATCCGGTCTGGAATAACACGGTGCGCTACCCCGTGAAGCGTATCCACTCCTTCAATCTTTACAAAATCACTCCCTGCGCCCTGGATCTTGGCCCCCATCTTATTCAGAACAGAGGCCAGCTCTTCCACCTCCGGCTCTTTGGCGGCATTCTCAATCACGGTCCTTCCCTCGGCCAAGGTGGCGGCCATCATGAGATTCTCTGTCGCCCCGACCGAAGGCAGATCCAGATAGATCCTTGCGCCGTGAAGTCTTCTTGCCTTGGCTTCCACATACCCATGAACCAGATCGATATTCGCCCCCATCTCAGCCAAGCCTTTAAGATGGAGATTGACCGGGCGAGTTCCGATGGCGCATCCCCCAGGAGTCGAGACCCGGGCTACGCCGAAGCGGCTGAGAAGCGGCCCCAGGACCAAAAACGAGGCCCGCATGGTCCTCACCAAATCATAGGGCGCCTCCCGCTTTGTCACATTATCTGCCTGGAGTGTATGTTGGCTTGCCTTGCCGGCGTGGCTCGGTCTTTCAACCCTCACCCCCAGGCTGGATAGGAGCCTCAAGGCGGTACGGATATCCATGAGATCAGGAATTCCCTGAAAGGCACACCGTTCCGCAGTCAAAAGGGACGAGAACAAAATCGGGAGGGCGGCATTCTTCGAACCGCTTACCTCCACTTCCCCCTCAAGCCTCCGGCCCCCCCAAACTAGAATCTTGTCCATCCCCTAGTCCTCACTTCGTTCGGAATCTCAGATCTTAAATTTCCGATTTGCAATTTGCAATTTCCAATCCCAAAGGCCTTGGGAGTTTTCTTGCGACAACGACCCGGTCCCTCCCGGCATAGTCCTGATAGACAGAGCCTTCGGAATAGCAGCCAACACTCGCAAACAGCCGGGAAACCTCGTCCCCCATATCGGGCCCGATCTCAAGCGCTATGAACCCTCCGTCCGCAAGATAAAGATGCCCTTCCTGAATGATCCGTCGATGGAGGTCGAGCCCGTCCAACCCCCCATCTAAAGCCAACTGAGGCTCCCAGTCCCGAACCTCCGGAGGCAAATTTTGCAGCTCGCGTCGGCGCACGTAAGGAGGATTTGAAATGACCATATGGAAAAAAGCCTGCCGGCCTTCGACAGGCTCGAAGAGGTCTCCCTGGAGAAAGTGGATGGCCTTCTTCAATCCATGGCGAGCGACATTGGCCCGGGCAATATCCAAGGCCTCAGAGGAAAGATCGGTCGCCCAGATCTCTGCATTACTTCGCTCCTTGGCGAAGCTCACAGCGATAGCGCCACTGCCGGTTCCAAGATCAAGAATCTTGAATCGAGAATGCTTATCCAACTGTCCCATGAGAGCGAGGGCTACCTCCACCAGAAGCTCGGTCTCAGGTCGTGGCACAAGCACAACCGGCGTTACGAAAAAATCAAGCGACCAGAACTCCCGCTGCCCGGTGATGTAGGAGATAGGCTCCCTTCGGGCGCGCCGTTGAAGCAGATGCTGGAACAGGTTTATGTCACTGGCCTCCAGGGACATATCGTAGTTGAGGTAAAGTTTTTCCCTCCCACCTCCCACAACCTTGCTCAAGAGCACCTCCGCATCGCGTCGAGCACCTTCAACACCCATGTGAGACAAAATCCCTGTCCCTTGCTGCAAGGCCTGCCGAATTGTCAAGGGATCGGAATCACAAATTTCCGCTGTTTGAAAATCTCTACTCACCATTCCCAACTCGTCACTATTTTTACCCTGATCCGTCGATAAGGGACGCTTGCTTCGTTGTCGCTTTGGACTCGCACCCTCATGGTCTGCCCTGGTCGCTCCGGTACGATCCCTCACTCCGCCTTGCACCCGCCGCCTTCTCGACGGCCAGGATTTTTAAGGCGTTGCAGGCTTACGCTCGGATTATGGTTTTACGCAGTTGCTTGCAATGCCTCTGCCTGAAAGTGGGTGGTCAGGGCATCCACCAGCTCGTCCATTTCTCCCTCCATGAATCGGTCCAATTTATAGAGGGTAAAATTAATTCTGTGATCCGTTACCCTCCCTTGAGGGAAGTTGTAAGTTCGGATCCGTTCGCTTCGATCTCCGCTGCCCACCATGAGTTTCCGTGATGAAGCAATCTCGGAACGCTGCTCTTCCTGTTTTCTTTCCAATAAACGGGCCCTAAGGATCTTCAAGGCCTTGGATTTATTTTTATGCTGCGACTTCTCATCCTGGCAAGTAACCACCAACCCTGTAGGCAGATGCGTTATCCTAACGGCCGAGTCTGTAGTGTTGACGCTCTGCCCGCCCGGCCCGGAGGAACGAAAGACGTCGATCCTCAGTTCCTTAGAATCGATCTCCACTTCGACCTCATCGGCCTCCGGAAGCACAGCTACAGTCACCGCCGAGGTATGAATGCGACCAGAGCCCTCAGTCACAGGCACCCGCTGGACCCGATGGACTCCACCTTCAAACTTCAGGCGGCTATAGACCCCTCGTCCTTCAATGAGACCGATAATCTCTTTAAAGCCTCCCAAGCCCGTCGGGTTAGAGCTCATGATCTCGACCCTCCACCCTTGGGACTCCGCATAACGGCTATACATGCGAAACAGGGACGCACAAAAAAGAGCCGCTTCATCTCCTCCAGTCCCCGCCCTGATCTCTAGAATTATATTTCTGCTATCCTTTGGATCTTTGGGCAGGAGAAGAACCTTAAGGCGGGCTTCGAGCTGTTCCTTTCGCTCTCGGAATATCAACAGCTCTTCCTTCGCCAACTCGCGTATGACATCATCATTTTCGTTAAGCAGCTCTTGGTTTTCCTGAATCTCCTGTTCTACCTTTTTCCATTCACGATAGCAGGAGACAAGCTCCTCCAGATCAGAGCGTTCCTTGGCAACCTTGGAATACTCCCTCTGCTGCCTTAAGAGCTGGGGGTCGGTCAAGAGACTCTCCAACCGTTCGTATCGCTTTTCGACTTCAGCCAGTTTATCGAGCATAGATTAACCGTATGGGTTGAAACAGAGCGGTGAGAACAACAAAAAAGGGCGAAGGGAGTCTGCCTACCCTTTGCCCTTTCTATCACTTAAGGCCCCTAATAAATTACATTCAGCGTCAAGCCCTCCAGCGAACTCAGTTCTTAATCCCGTATTTCCGCCTAAATTTCTCTACGCGACCAGCCGAGTCCACAAACTTCTGTTTACCCGTATAGAACGGGTGGCATTGGGAACAGATATCCACGTGGATACTCTGTACTGTAGAACGTGTCTCGACGACATGCCCGCAGGCGCAGGTAATCGTAGCTGCTTTATAGTCAGGATGGATACCCTCTTTCATTAACGCCTTATACCACGGGTGAACCCTATCTTCAATCCTCAGAGCATCGAGGAGACCTTACCCCTCCTAAACTAATGATCCAATGACTCGTTGAAAAGGTAGGCAACTGACGCCTGGCGGCGTTGGAGAGCCCTCCTCTGAGGAGGTTATGTCCAGTGGAGGCTAAGGAAAAGCCCTCCCGTTCAACAGATGGACAAATGCGATGTAACTGACTTTTGGCACACCGTGGTTTCTTTTATTCTAAGGTATTCTTGTCTAGTGTCTCTTCCCCATATCGACAAGGAAAGATACCAGGCGGGTCGTTTTCCTCTTCCCTCCCGGACGTTTCTTTGTGAGGTTCTCCAGTTCCTCAATCCTGCCCCCCATGGTCTGTTTGATCATTTCAATTTCCATCTCTTTCGCCCCGAGGACCACGTCCTTCCCTCGGATCTCGGCCCTGAGCCCTTGCACCTCCTCTGCCAAGCGCTTTTCAAAATCCTTCGCTTCCCTCTCCCTCAGTTCCCTTTCGCCGTCATTTTTCCCACTCTCTTCCGACTCTTCGAGGACGATCACATCTTCCTCTTTGATAGATATAAGACCTTCGGCAAGCACGTTGAGAGCACCCGTCGTGGACTTGAGATCCTGAAGCACTGCATCACGGATCTCTAGGAGCTTTACCTTTTCTCTGACCAGTTTCTCCAAATCATAGCCCTTCGCGGTCAGATCCTCCTCCAACTCTTTGATGGTAGCATCTCTTGATTGGAGGATCTCCTCCTTTTCCTCAACCTGAGCATCCAGCGCGGCCCTTTCTGCCTCAAGGCTTTCCTTGATCTCCTGGCTTTGCTGGGCTTCTATGACTGCCGAGGCCACTGTCTCCTTGATAATCGATTCCATCCGATTTAACCGCTCCACGAGATTTTCCTTGATATCAGCCACTTCATCGAGCATACTCTTTATCTCACACTCCCGAGAGGCAATTCTCTGAAAGATTTCTTTGATGCTAAATACCTCACTGGCTATCAAGCCCAGATAGTCGTTTACTTGTCTATCATTCGATCCCTCAGAATCCATGGCACTCCCTCTCT
>JAPUHZ010000153.1 GCA_027297485.1 Deltaproteobacteria bacterium | reverse complement strand
TTAGGTAAGTGGGAGCGGGCCTGCGAAGCCAACCGAGAGGCCCAAACGGGGGTTCAGTGTCTCTACGATGGGGACGGGAGAGGGTTCGACACACCAGCCACGCAAGGAACGGCTTGGGGATTCTGGAACGCAGTGGTCGAGTACGAAGATCACGGACGGAAGAGGCCCTCGGCAGAGTGGGCACTATTCGGTCACGGGGCGCAGATCAAGCGGCGGGCTTTTCAAGAGACGCTCGCGGTAGCGTCTAACTAGACCGACCTGTTGCACCATCGCAGCCCGAAGGATGTGGCGGTCATGTTATTCGACCGCCTGGATCAGAACATGAGCGCGGATGAGAACATCGAGGGCATGTACCCGCCGACCTACCCTCGCAATCCGGGTTGATGCCAGTCTGACTGTGCCAGACGTGTAGGGTCTGGGTGTTCAGCAACCTCGCTAATGGCACAGAGCACCGTCCGTTTTCAGGTCGGACCTCCTGAGGGATACCTCAACCTGCGCACTGAAGGGCTACGCGTGCGTGGGAGTCCGATTTTTTGGAATCGCCTTTACTACCAGGCTTGGGATGTTACCGCTTAACTGTCTGACGCCGCCGCAATTCTTCGCCGAATGTCGCTAGGTCCTGAAGATAAAGCCGACAGTACTGGTCCTCCCGGCTGACGTATCTCCAGAAACGTTTGGGTTTTGGTCCTGGACGTTTTTTCAACGACTCGGCAAGGTCGGCGTAGTGATTCATCAGGCGTGCGGAGTCGCTCACGGTTTTGGTGACATACTTCAGCCTTTGACACTTACTGCAAGCTAACCGTCCATCAGCATGATACAGCGCGTAAACCTTCTCGCTGCATATTGGACATCTGATCCACCAGCGAAGCCCGCCAAGCCGGCAAGCCTGTCCGACCAATGCTATGCCTTCTCTGATTGCCGAGATACTCTCAGCAGCACCGTCAGGTGTTTGAACTCTTAGCATGACCCTTGGCTCCCCTTGCTCAGTGATTCCGTTTTCCATGCGCTCAATAGCGTTGGCTATGGCCTTCACCGATAACCGCCAAGCCTTTCGCGTGAAGACCTGGGAGCGCTCCCACGTCCACGAAAAAGATAGGGGGTTACTAGAAATTCTTTGGCAATTCACTGAGCAGCGCAGCCTTCTTGAGTATTAACGTAAACTGAGTTATTAGGGTATTCGTCAAAAGGAGTTAAGTCAAAATATGACCAGGGGCACGATGGGAAATGATGTATCGAAACCAGATGTCCTAGCCTTCGCGAATATGCCTCCATCTCCGGACGAGCTTTACAAGGAGTGGCAGGTATGTAACAGATTCTTCGGTCACCAGTTTGGCTTCTGTAAGGGCTGTGAGAGAAGGCCTAGGACCTATCGCTTGCTCGTGGAGTGGATGAGGGCAGGCAAGTTCAAAGGCGATTGGATCGATGATCTGCCTATGGACCTTCGTCAGGTCTATGAAAAGTACTGTCCCCATGGCTCAGCTTTAGGTGATCGGTTCCTGCCCTCACCGCACTGTGAGCAGCACCACTCTCGGCTTAGCCAAGAAGATCTGAAAGCCTTATATGGCTGGCTTCTCTTAGCATGGTGCGTGCGCAAAGCGGATCACGCGACGAGCTTGTGTACGCCTTCGTTTGAAAACGCCTTGCGCACCCTAAGAGCCAATAGGGCCGATGTAGGCACCATCCTGGATCTGACCTACGTACCACGCGAGATTCTCGAGCGCCTTCCTGATCTTAGGAAATCCCTTGAAAAGTCGCGCCGGCAGCTTTCACGTTCGTTGAGGTCCTACCGTCAGAAAATTGCCCAGGGTAAGCGTGCAAGTCTAGTCGGTCCTTCGAATAAGGCAGAGGAAATGCCACCTAGCGCAGGCTGGGAGCAACGGTGGTCCTCATCCCTAGGAATGGATAAGCTGACTTCGGCCTTCCCGAAACAGATCTTGTGGACTCTGGTGTTCGTTCCTGTAGTTAAAGTTCTTCTCCCCTATGCCAAGCAGCGGAAAAGGGATCGCTGGCATCGTGACAGTGACGAGCCAATTCTCCCTGACGACGTTTTCAAAAAGGCCTCGCACCTTATCCATTCTCGCTATCCTGACTTATGGGAGGACCGATGGCAACGAGTTCGCGATCGGTGTGCACCTCACCTAAGATCGTGATTCTTTTCGGCTCGTTTTAACTTTCCTCTTCTTGATCCTCGCAAGTCCTCTCCCCACATAGATTTCCTGACTTTCCGCGATTTCGGAAAATCCTGATCAAAGCGGTTACCTTCTGCGTGAACATGACGCGCATTCAGCGCGCCCATGCGTGCGGAGGTAACCAGGATGCGACTGAACTCTATAAAGCAGATTGCAGACCAGCTTCACGTGAGCGTAGCCACGGCCAGGCGCTTGATCGCACGCGGAGAACTACCCGCAGTGCGCATCGGTCGCCGGCTCATCAGAGTGGGACAAGAGGACATCGAGGCCCTCATTCGGCGCTGGACCTTAGGGAGACCGAGCAGAAGAAATCTTTCATCCTGAGGGGTGCCAGGTTCCTGAGGCCAAGACGGGAAGAAAACTAAGCAGGGGGAAGACAATGGAAAGCGGAAACGAACACCCCCGTGAGGCGGCCACCCCAACGGGGGCTAGAAAACAAGGAAACTTCCAGTGCGATTCTAGCAATTCTGCCGATCTGGCACAAGAGCACGCCCGCACCATTGCCACCAACGTGACCGACTTCTTCCGACTCCTGGCTAAGTGGGATTCAGCCCATCGTCAAAAAAGAGAACAGGAACCGAAAGATGCCAGATAACAGCAAACACCTTCAGGAAGAGGAACCCTGCGCAGGACCAGCAACAACCAACAACCTTGGAAGAAATCATTCTGCCCCGGAAGGTCTCCGGCCAGCACTCCCACTCCGGTCGCGTCACTTAGCTGACCTTAGGCGCTCCGAGCTGAGCAACGACACTATTCTGAAAGCCAGAATCCATTCCGTTTCGGAGCCTCAGGTATGGAAACTTCTTCACCGGAGGAACATTCGAGGTGGGGGATACGCCATCCCTTACTTCAACCTGGATGGGACTCCTCTCCTACAAAAGGATGGCCAACCCTACGTCAATATCAAGGTCGAAGTTCCACCCCGCAGCAGTAAAGGCAAACCTCAAAAATATCTCAAGCCAACCGGCGTACCCAATGCCCTCTACGTTCCGCCGGGGGCCATCCAGAGAATAAAGGATTCTGCCGTTCCCCTCCTTTTTACAGAGGGCGAGAAAAAAGCTCTCAAAGCCGTCCAAGAAGGATTCCTGTGTATAGCCTTTCCCGGGGTATGGGGTTTTAAGACAAGAAAAGGGAAAACGGCAGATCGGTCTATCCCCCTTCCCCAACTTGATGAAATTCCAATGTGCGAGAGGGAAATGTTCATCGCGTTTGATTCTGATCTTGCCACCAACCCAAAGGTTCAACAAGCCGAGCGAGCGTTTGCCGAGTATGCCTGTAATCGTGGAGCAATCGTGTATTCCCTTCGGCTTCCTGAAGGACTCAATGGCGCCAAAGTCGGTCTCGATGATTTCCTCATCCAGCAAGGGGGCACGGCTCTAAACGACCTAATGGGAAAGACCCGCAGGGCCCAAGAGGGAACTCCGACCGAAACCAGGGGGGGGCAAACGCCAAGGACCCCTTTGCCGGCTGATGTAGCCGATGATTTTCTGATCGCCCAGGATTTACGGTCATCACAGGGCTTACACCTCAGGTTCTACCGGGAAGAATGGCTCCTCTATGATGGGAGGACGTTTCAACCACTCCCGCTCCCCGATCTCAAAGTTCGGCTGGTGGAACATCTTCGATCAGGATTGGCCCGGGCAAAGACAACGCAATACTTCGTGAACAATGTGCTTCTCCACCTTCAAAGCCTTTGCGCGATCCTATCTGCCGTCATACTTCCAGCCCGTTTAACAGACTCCGGCTGGGTATCATCATCCGATTGTTTAGTTCTCACTAACGGGATCCTGGATCTTCACGCCTTACTCAGCGGACACGCCGGCATAGTCCTTACTCCTTTAAATCCGTCGTTTGTCGGTACAGTCGGGTTGCCATTCGGGTTTGACCCGAAGGCACAGTGTCCCCAATGGCTGCATTTCTTAGAGGAAATTCTTCCCGATCCCGAAAGTCGGCTGCTACTCAAAGAGGTTTTTGGGTACTGCATCACCTATGACACCAGCCTGCAAAAATTCTTTTTGTTTGAGGGTACGGGCGCCAACGGCAAAGGGGTTGTCTTGCGCATTCTCATACGGTTGTTGGGGGAAACTAATGTGAGCAGCCTTCCGCTCGAATTGTTCGGAACCTCCCATGACCTGATCGCCACATTGGGAAAGTTAGTAAATATCACGTCCGAGATTGGCGACTTGGATCGTGTG
>JAPUHZ010000152.1 GCA_027297485.1 Deltaproteobacteria bacterium | reverse complement strand
AGGCTATTCCGAGGGGAAGGAGACTGAAGGACGAGGGAACCGAACGTGAGGCTTGGTGCAGGCCCAGACGGTAGGAATAATCACCCCCATTTCCCTCGGCCTGAAGGCTCCTTCCACCGAGGAAATGTAAACTTACTTACTCTTTTGTATTAATATTCATAGAGGAACACGGATGCCTGCTGCGCCAACAATAATCAAGTTTTTTGCTCCGGTTGTTGATATCTCCATTAACGGCCTCATGAACGCTGTCGACCAGAAGATGAAACAGGGACAACGCCAGTTCATATTGCTCATATCTTCACCTGGAGGCTCTGTCTTTCACGGGCTGAGCGCATACAACTATTTAAAAGGGCTTCCAGCAGAAATCACCACACACAACTTCGGTAGTGTTGACTCCATTGGCGTCGTCCTTTACTGCGGAGGCGCCAAGCGTCTTTCAGTACCCCAAGCGAGGTTCCTGTTGCACGGAGTCATTGCTAACTTTTCACAGAACGCAAGCCTTGAAGAAAATCAGCTGGAGGAGAGATTAAAAGGACTCAGAATAGACAGCGAGAACATTGCTAAGGTCGTAGCGGCGAACACAGGAAGGTCTGTGGAACAAATTACCCAAGCTATGCTTGACAGGACGACACTGAATCCGCAAGAAGCGCAAGCATGGGGACTTGTGCATGAGATCAAGGTCGAGCTTTTCCCCGCAGGTGCAGAGGTTATTTCCATTCAGTACGAAGAACGACCTAGATAGCTATAGATGGTCCTTCACCACTTTTCTCCCCTGTCCCAGTAGTTCATTTAAGATCTTATTAACATTCCACTGGCACGAAATCATTTCACCATTGGTCCCAAGGCGTGATATAAGAGTCGTGCCTATGGGTTCTAGTGAGTTGCAGGATTACCGGGAGATTGCATCCGACCTGAAGAAAAGGATCGAGGGAGAGGTGCGCTTCGACCGGTACTCCCGTCTTCTCTACTCGACCGACGCCTCCATGTACGAGATTGAGCCCATCGGTGTGGTGCTCCCACGCCACAAGGGAGACGTGCACGCGGTGATCGAAATCGCCAACCGCTACGGTGTTCCCATCCTTCCCCGGGGTGGCGGGACGTCCCTGGCAGGCCAGACCGTTGGGCACGCCATTGTCTTGGACTTCTCCAAGCATATGAACAAAGTTTTGGAGGTGAACCGGGAAGAGCTCTGGTGCCGTGTGCAGCCGGGGCTGGTTCAGGATGAGTTAAATGTCCACGTGACGCCTATGGGTCTACTCTTCGGGCCCGACACTTCCACTTCTGACAGAGCCACCATCGGCGGGATGATCGGGAACAATTCCGCTGGCGCTCACTCCATCGTGTACGGAAAGACTCTGGATCACGTGTTGGAATTAACGGTTTACCTGGCAGATGGCAGTGAGGTGGTTCTCAAAGATCTTCCCCTAGAGGCCGTAGCCACCAAGCGCAAGGCCAATGGTTTGGAGGGCCAGCTTTACCGTGAAATTCCACGTCTTGCGGACGAGCACAGAAAAGAGATTCTGGCACGCTATCCGAAAATCATGCGCCGTGTCTCAGGCTATAACCTCGATGAGTTCGTGAAATCACAGCCCTTCAACCTCTCACGGTTGGTGGTGGGCTCAGAGGGAACCCTAGCGTGCGTGGTGGAGGCCAAGATGCGCTTGGTCCCAAAACCGAAATGGACCGCCCTGGACGTGATCCACTTCAAAGGGGTGCAAGAGGCTTTGGAGGCCTGCCAAATGATTCTGGAAACCGCCCCATATGCGATCGAGCTTACGGACAAATCGATTTTGCATCTGGCCCGAGGAAATATCGAGCAGTCCAAGCGTCTGGGCTTTGTCCAAGGGGATCCCGGGGCGATTCTCATCGTAGAGTATTCGGGAGAAACCAAGGGGGAGGTGAAGGAGAAGATCAATCGGCTGGAGGCTGTCCGGAATCGGCAGCGGGTCGGTTACGCCGCGACTCTGGCATTCGAAGCTGAGGAGGTTGGAGCGATCTGGAAGGTGCGCAAGGCCGGCCTCGGCCTGCTCCTGGGAATGAAGGGGGAGAGGAAACCGATCGCTTTTGTGGAGGATCCGGCGGTCGATCCAGTCAAGCTGCCGGAGTTTATCAGACGATTTCAAGAAATCCTCAAACGCCATGACGCGCAGGCAGGCTACTATGGTCATTGCTCGGTCGGTTGCCTCCACATCCGTCCCTTTATCAATCTCAAAGAGTCGAGCGAGGTCGACAAGATGGTGGCCATTGCGGGTGAGATCACGAATCTGGTGCTGGAATTTGGCGGCGCCATGTCCGGCGAGCACGGGGATGGTTTAGTGCGGAGCCATTTCAACAAGAAGCTCTACGGGCCCGTGCTCTATGAAGCCTTTCGTCAGATCAAGCGAATCTTCGACCCTAAGAATCTCATGAATCCCGGCAAGATCGTTGACGCCGCGCCGATGACCGAATCGTTGCGCATAGGGCCTACGTATAAAACTTGGCAGCCGGAGACGATATTGGACTTTAGCCACCAGGGTGGCTTTGCCGCGGCCGTAGAGATGTGCAACGGCATGGGGGTGTGCCGTAAAAATCTGGAAGGGACCATGTGTCCCTCCTATATGGCGACCTTGGACGAGGAGCACTCTACGCGGGGCCGCGCCAACGCGCTGCGGGCCGTGCTTTCAGGAAAAGTCCCCAGGGAGGACTTCACAGGAAAACGTCTCTATGAGGTTCTGGACCTCTGTCTGGAGTGCAAGGCATGCAAGGCCGAGTGTCCTTCAAACGTGGACATGGCCAAGCTCAAGTACGAATTTCTCCATCATTACTACCAGGCCAATGGTCTTCCGCTGCGCAATCGGCTGTTCGGTAGGATCGAGAGGTTGAATCGCTGGGGCTCCCGGCTGGCCCCGCTATCCAACTGGCTGGCAAACTCTTGGCCTAACCGTTGGCTCCTGGAACGTTTGGCAGGGATCGACCGCAGGCGCCCTCTGCCGCCGTTTGCGAAGGAGACTTTTGAAGATTGGTTCCGCCGTCCTCGATCCAAAGGAGACGGATTAAAAGGAGATGTGGTCCTCTTCCACGACACCTTCAATACTTACAACACGCCTTCTGTGGCAATTGCTGCCACTCGCTTTTTGGAGCGAGTAGGTTATCGGGTGATGCTGGCTGAGAAGAAGTGTTGTGGCCGGCCGTTGATTTCCAAGGGGATGCTAGGAGAGGCCAGGGATTACGCGGCCTGGAATGTCGAGCGACTTTCTCCCATTGCAGAAAAGGGAGTTGCTATCGTGGGACTAGAGCCTTCGTGTCTGCTTACACTTAGGGATGAATATCCTGACTTGCTGCGTAGCGAGGCCGCCAGGCTTGTGGCGCGCCAGAGTTTTCTCTTAGAGGAATTTCTTTTGAGCGAGCGTGACGCAGGTCAGCTCTCCCTTAGCTTCAAGAGCAACGGTGGCAAAGTATTACTTCACGGCCACTGCCATCAGAAGGCCCTGGTGGGAATGGCTCCCACGGTTGCAGCACTGCGGTGGGCCGGTTTTGAAGTGACAGAGGTGGATTCTGGCTGCTGCGGCATGGCAGGCTCCTTCGGCTTTGAGAAGGAGCATTACGATCTTTCGATCGCCATTGCCAATCGCCGCCTCGTCCCGGCGGTTGAGGCAGTAGGCCCGGCAGTGGAAATCGTCGCCTCCGGGATCTCCTGCCGTCAGCAGATCGAGCATCTCACCAACCGCAAGGCTAAGCACCCGGCCGAGCTTTTATGGGAGAGGCTTAAGGATTAAAAGACGTGCCTGCGCGGATAATTCGACCCTCGACTCTTACGTTGATAGCGCCCATCTGCTTTACAGCATTGCTCAGTATATCGGTGATAAGTTCCCTTGTGGTGCCCGTGCCATTGTTCAGCATCGTGTAACCATCTCCCCCGTTATACAAGAAGCCGATGGTCACGACGGAGTATTCCGTACTATCTCTGGGGATCGGTGTGCCGTCAGCGGTGTTGACAGAACGCACACGTTCTCCCGGGGGCATTCGGGGATCGAACACATACTTAAAACCAGAAATCTGCAGTGGGCTCCGGCTGACACTGTTTTCGAGTGCCTGCCATAGTGTCTCCCCGGTAATCTTAAAAGTCACGGCCAAATTGCCGAACGGTTCGACAGCAAAAAAATCGCCTCTCACAATATCGAAAGGAGGCCCAGCGGTGTAGCTCGGAGCAGGGCGCCGAAGCGCTTTGTCGGCAGGTTGATAGCCAGATGGAATATCGGCCCTCAGTCCACCGGAATTATAAAAGGCGAGCTGCACGTTATACTTTTTTCGCATGATATCTGTTACGAGGTTTCCCAAGGGCGATTCGCCTCGCGCACGCGCGAGTAGGACGGCCGTCTCACCAATTTTCCGATCCAGGTGTGGTTGGAGTTGGTCCCTATACTTGTCGATCATTGCCTGAACTTTTTGGTCCGGCCTCGCTCCCTCGACATATGTCCATCTGAGGATTGCCGATTTTTGTACCACTGTCTTCCGGCTCACATCATATTCAAGGTCGATCACTGCATACTGGGCTCCCTGGCTTCTGTTCTCAATAACGAGCGTCTTGTTGACCACTGCGTTGACACTCACATCCGTATGGTCTCCGATAAGAACATCCACACCTCTAACTTGTCTCGCCAACTCCCCAAGAGGCCCGATAGGAACTCCATCTTGGCGCACCGCCCTGGCGCCGATGTGGGCGATCACAACGATAATGTCAATGCCCTGGTCGCGCAATTGCCGTGCGTGTCTGTTAATGATTGGAGCCGGATCGAGGAATTTGTAATTGGCAACGTCACGAGCCCCAACGATCTCTGCAGTGCCCGGATTAGCAATTCCGATGATTCCAACCTTTACCCCGTTTTTCACGAACACATGATAAGGTGGGGCGAGCATCTGCCCATCCAGGCCGGACACGTTCGCAGCCACGTAATGAAACCTCGCGAGGTCCATCAGCCTGCGAAGGCGGCCAAGGCCGTTATCGAAGTGATGATTGCCCAGGGTATCGATATCGAAGCCCATGGCATTCTGCGCTTCAATGGCCGGCACGTCCGCGAAAAAGTTTGAGATCGGCGGAGTGGCGCCGATCGCGTCACCTGCCGTCACCACGATGGTGCCCTGCGGGTTACGCCTGCGTGCTTCATCAAAATAATATTTGAGAGTCGCCGCACCCCCAACCCACTTTGGCTGTCCGTCGATGTTGAGACTCAAAGGGTCGAGCTGTCCATGCCAGTCGCTCACGCCAACTATGGTAATCAGGCGAAGAGCTGCCTCGCCGTTGACGACCGGCACCAGCAGTAACAGGGTCAGGACAAGCAGAGGACCCAGAAGTCTCGAGCACAGTTTCCGCCTCATCACATGTCTACCTACTCTAAAAGATAAAATTTGTTTTTGAGAGTGGGTCAAAGAAAACATGACCATGGCGCTTGCCACCAGGCGCCAATCCACGAGTATCCGATAACGGACTATGACGTCAACCTTTGGGTACCTGTCTTTTTTCACCGTTAGAGGCTCGCAATTTGGGTGGCTTTAACTCATGATATAATGTAGTTATGAGGTCCTTGGTTGAGGAGGCTAGGGCGAAGGTAAAAGAATGGGTTGAAAGGCATCGCCACGCTGTTCTCTATGACGAGGAGAACTCGACTCTTTTAGATGTCGCTTCGGGAAAAAGTCTTCGTATTGCGTGGCGCGACGTTAAGGCATTTGAAGAAAAGGTTCATCCGGAGACTGGGGATATCTATCTGGCCTTACTGTTCGAAAATGGAAATCAAATCGCCTTGGTCGAGCCCGGGGGCGTTGCCTTTTCTCCTTCGGATGTCAACACTGGGTCTTTGCGCGATCTTCCTCCGGTAGTTTGCCTGAAGGATTTCCATGTCCTCAAGCAGCGCGTTGAGCATTATCTGGTCGCCCATCAGGACAAGCCGCCTCCTAAGGAGTGCCTGGATCTGGTGATGATCTGCATTGCCATTCTCGACGGTGCACGTCTTATTGGTTTCGACGTAAGTGAGCTGGAGGGAGAGCTAGACAAGTCTCTGCGCGAGATAGAACGGAGGGGTTCTTAGAATTATGGGCATGGTGAAAGGTCTCAGGTGTCCGAAGTGCGGCTGGCAATCACCCTCCAGTACCGCCTCTCAGTGTCCCTCCTGTGGTGTCGTTCTCGAAGTCATCGTTGAGCTCGGTCATCTAGCCAGATCGCACCTGTTGGAGATCCGAAAGAGGATGGACATGACGATTTGGCGTTGGTTCGAGTTCCTGCCCATCGAGGAGCGAGCGGCCATCGTTTCTCTGGGTGAGGGCTACACGCCCCTCGTGAGGTCGAGGCGGCTTGGCGAGGAACTGGCTATCCCGCGTCTGCTTCTTAAGAACGATACGCTCCTACCCACCGGATCCTTGAAGGATCGGAGCAATGCTGTTGGGCTCTCCAGAGCTAAAGAGCTGAGACATAAAACCGTGGCTGTGATCTCCACGGGGAACGCCGCCGCATCCGTGGCTGCGTATGCAGCCGCGGCCGGCCTGGAGAGCGTCGTGATGGTTCCCGAAGGGATATCTCCCTCAAGGGTGATCCAGGCGCGGGCGTATGGTGCCACTGTTGTGGTGATTGAAGGGGATTTCGAACAGGCTGCCCTACTTTACAAGGGTGCGGTCCAAGAGTTCGGCTGGTATGACTGTCTTTCGACGAATCCGTACAGGAACGAAGGGAAAAAGTCGTATGCCTATGAACTGTTTGATCAGTTGGATGAGCATGTGCCGAATTGGGTCATCCACCCGACGGCTGGCGGAACAGGTCTCTATGCCATGTGGAAGGGTTATAACGAGCTCTTGACGCTGGGTTGGGTCCATCGCGTGCCGAAGCTTGTAGCTGCGCAGAGTGAGGCGGCAGCCCCTATCGTTGCCGCCTTTGAAAAAGGGCGTTCGGATGTTGAGCCCGTTGTCGCCAAGGAGACAGTTGCAGAAAGCATTCAGGTGGGAAACCCCAAGTCCATGGGCTGGCGGGCCCTGGAGGCGATCCGTGGTTCCAAGGGGACTGCTGTGGCCCTGAGCGACGACGAGATCCTCGGAGCTCAATCTCTCTTGGCCCGTCTCGCAGGGATCTTTGCTGAACCTGCTGGAGCTATTTCGGTGGCCGCTGCGCGAAAGTTACGCGAACAGGGAATTATCAGCCAGGGTGACCTTGTCGTCTGTACCATCACAGGCCACGGACTGAAACAGCCCTCTGCCATCAGCATCCCCGAAGAGGAGCTTCGTCCCATCGCTCCCGACCTCGACGCCCTCCGAAAGCGTCTGAAGGCAGACTGATTGACATGCACTGAATTGCCTTGCTGAGGTGTACGTCGCCTCGCTGATTGACTATAATTTAATCAATGCGGAGCAGCAGATGAAGTACAGGATCGTCCAGATCGAAGACTACGAACCGTTCGTCGGAGCGGAAACAATCGAGCGTATTAAAGAGAAGGCTAAGCCTCTCCAGGATCTTCGGGTGGTTAATTTCAACTCGACCTATTATGGCGGTGGGGTGGCAGAGATGTTGTCGTCGCTGACGCTTTTGATGAACAGCCTGGGAATTAAAGCGGGATGGAGGGTGATTCAAGGCACCCCGGATTTCTTCAGCATCACCAAGAAGATCCACAATGCCTTGCAAGGCGGGAAGATCAATCTTACCGAGATGAAGATGCACATTTACGAAGAGGTCATTTATGAGAATTCCATCCGAAACCACTTGGAGGATCACGACATGGTTATCGTTCACGATCCTCAACCCCTGCCGATGATCAATCACTATCAGAAGAAGAAAAACCCCTGGATCTGGCGCTGCCATCTCGACTTATCGAAGCCGCATAAAGAGACGTGGGACTACCTGGTTCCGTTCATAGAAAAGTATGATGCGGCGATCTTGAGCTGCAAAGAGTATGCTAAGAACCTTAGGACGCCGCAGTTGTTCTTCATGCCGGCGATCAATCCCTTCAACATCAAAAACCGGGAGTTGAGCGAAGAGGAAATCAACGAGCGCCTGGCTCACTACCATATTCCGACCGACCTCCCGCTGGTGGTGCAGGTCTCCCGCTTTGACCGTTGGAAGGATCCGGAGGGAGTCATCGATGCCTTCAAGCTGGCGAGAAAAGAAGTGGACTGTACGCTAGTGCTGCTTGGCAATTTCGCCACCGACGACCCGGAAGGCGCGGAGATTTTCGAATCCCTGATGGAGAGCCGGGAGGAGCGCATTCTCGTCCTGCCCCATGGTGACGACACGGCGCTGGTGAATAGTCTTCAGCGCCGGGCGGCCGTCGTCTTGCAGAAGTCGATCCGCGAGGGCTTCGGCCTCACGGTCACAGAGGCCATGTGGAAGGGAACACCGGTCATTGGCGGGAAGGTCGGCGGGATTCAGTACCAGATCGAGGACGGAGTGAACGGTTTTCTGATCTCATCCGTCGAGGAGGCGGCAGAGCGGATCGTGCAGCTAATCAAAGACAAGAAGCTGCGGCAACGGCTGGGGCGAAAGGCGAAGGAGACCGTGAAGGACCGGTTTCTCCTGACACGCTACCTGGAGCAGTACCTCGACCTGTTCAGCTCGTTTGAAACGATCTTTCGGTTAAATTACCGTCCCGGACCAAGCCTCTCCTGATGCATAGGATAGAGATAACAATGAACCCGTCGGGCTTAAGCGAAAGTAGGACAGTCAAACAAAATGATTGGACGAAGGGCGGAGCGGATTGAGGAAAACTATGGATAACAGAATCTGTCGTTGCACAGTTGCTTTAGGTTTCTTTCTATTCTTGTGGGGTTGCTCCAAGGCAGAAGAGGAGCCTTCTTCCGGCAAGGGTCCGCCCTCTGTTCAGACTGAAGCGCCAGGGGAGGGAGCGCAATATCAACCCGTTGCGGTAAAGGACGGGGGGACAATCTCTGGTAAGGTCTTTTTCAGGGGAAGCCGGACGCCTCCCATGATCTCCGTGACCAAGGACCAGGGAGTTTGTGGCAAGAGGAAACGAAACCCCTCATGGATGGTCAATGAACGGGGTGAGGTGCAGTATGCCGTGGTTCAACTGGCTAATATTCGTAAGGGAAAGGCTATAGAAGAGGTAACTCCCGTGTTGGATCAGGAGGGGTGCGAATATAAGCCGCACATACTGGCGGTTCCTGTCGGGACGACAGTGGAGATTCGCAACAGCGACGGGATTCTGCACAACATCCACACCTTCAGTAAGAAAAACAAACCGTTCAACCGGGCACAGCCCAAGTACCTCAAGAAGATCACCCAAACTTTCAAAGAGCCCGAGCTGATATCCGTTAAGTGTGACGTTCACGGCTGGATGAGCGCCTGGCTCCTTGTCGTAGATCATCCTTATTACGATGTGACATCGACCGACGGCACTTTCAAGCTGGCAGATGTCCCTCCTGGAACCTATACGCTGGAAGTCTGGCACGAAGAGCTGGGGAAAGAGACAAAAGAGATTAAAGTTGGGCCGAATGAAAAAGTCGAGGTGGTCTTTGAGTACCTCAACAAAAAATAGAGTCAGGGCATAACGGTCCTGCCAAGTGAAACGGTCCCTGAAACCCTTTGGTTCGGAGGCACTAGCACGCTAAAGAGGGCTCGGGCCTCCGGCATATTGGGAAAATGGCCACCCTTGAAGAGATAAGCGCCCCCCCACTGGAGAGAGTCCCCCTCCTGTCTGAGCTTGTCGATCCCCCGATAAAGGGGCATGACCCGACTCATTTCTTTACGTATGCTCTGTGTATCGTCAAAGGGAAATAAAAGCTTGCCGTTGGACAATGCCCTCCGTCCGATCAGAGTTGGGATCTCCCACTCCGGGAGGGATTCTCCGACACGGTGCCAGAGAATTTCCGGCGTAAAACGGATTCTCCTCTCCGTGCTGGTGGTCGTTCCACCACTTCTTTGCTCGTAACGGGTCTGGGCCGGAAGCACAACCACAAGCTCCTCGGCGTCGATCAACATAGAGGTATTGAGAAAGAGATCCTGATGGACCCGGACCGGAACTTGCGCCAGGGCCTCGGCGACGAACCTCCGATCCGGTAGGGTCTCTAAGAGATTTCCG
>JAPUHZ010000151.1 GCA_027297485.1 Deltaproteobacteria bacterium | reverse complement strand
GCCGAACACCGAAAGCATATTGAAAAAGACGCCGCGTTGGAACGAAGGTTCCAGGTCGTCACCGTTCGCGAACCGAGCGTGGCGGAAACGATCGCGGTGCTGCGCGGGCTCAAGGAGCGTTACGAGGTTCACCACGGGGTGAGGATTAAGGATGCAGCGCTAGTGACTGCCGCCGTACTTTCTAATCGATATATCAGCGATCGTTTTCTCCCCGATAAGGCCATTGATCTGGTCGACGAAGCAGCGGCCAAGTTGCGCACTGAAATTGATTCTATGCCGGCGGAGCTGGATCAGGCGTCACGCGAGGTCATGCAACTGGAGATTGAACGGGAGGCGTTACGCAAAGAGACTGATACGTCCTCGCGGGAGCGGCTTTCAAAGTTGGTGAGAGAGCTGGGCGAGCTGAAGGAGGAAGCAAATAGGCTCAGGGCGCGCTGGGAGATTGAGAAAGATGCCATCTGCCGTCTCCGTGATCTCAAAGGGCAGATCGAAGAGACCAAGAGGGCTATGGAGGAGGCCGAGCGGGAGTATGATCTGAACCGGTTGGCAGAGCTCAAATACGGCAAGCTGGTGCAGTTGGAACAGGAGCTGGCAAAGGAGGGACAGCGCCTCAAAGAAGAGGAAGGTGTGAGTCTTTTGAAGGAGGAGGTAGATGAGGACGATATAGCAGAAGTGGTATCCCGCTGGACTGGCGTTCCGGTAGCCAAGCTTATGGAAGGGGAGAGAGAGAAACTCTTACACTTGGGCGATCATCTGCACAAGCGCGTGGTGGGCCAGGAAGAAGCAGTGCAGGCAGTGGCCGACTCGGTGATTCGCGCCCGCTCAGGGCTTAAAGATCCTAACCGGCCGGTTGGGTCTTTCTTATTTTTGGGGCCAACCGGAGTGGGCAAAACGGAGCTTGCACGGGCTTTAGCCGCTTCTCTATTTGACGATGAGAGTAATATGGTGCGCCTGGATATGTCGGAGTATATGGAGAGGCACACGGTGGCTCGGCTCATCGGTGCTCCTCCAGGGTATGTGGGTTATGAGGAAGGGGGGCAGCTCACCGAGGCGGTTCGCCGACGGCCGTACTCCGTCATTCTGTTTGATGAGGTCGAGAAGGCGCATGCCGACGTCTTCAATGTGCTTTTGCAAATTCTGGATGACGGCAGGCTCACCGATGGACACGGTCGAACGGTGGACTTCAAGAACACGGTGATAATTATGACCTCCAATGTCGGCAGCCATCTCATCCTGGGCTACCGTGGCGGGGATGATCCTGAAGTTTATGAGGGGATGAAACGCGAGGTGCTGGAAGTGTTACGGCGGGAGTTCCGGCCCGAGTTCTTAAACCGGGTGGACGAGATTGTTGTCTTCCACAGCCTGACACGTGAGCATCTCAAGAAGATCGTGGAAATCCAAATTGAGCACATGCGCGCGCGCCTGACCGAGCGGCACATCACCCTGGAACTCACAGAGCAGGCCAAGGATTACTTTGGAGAGAACGGCTACGATCCCACATATGGGGCTCGGCCGGTTAAGCGTCTGCTCCAAAAAGACATTGACACGGCCCTAGGGCGGAAGATCTTGGCTGGGGAAATCATTGAACACTCGCGGGTCCTGGTCGATTACGGGACAAGAGGTATTACTTTTGACGTTCATCCGGTAGCCGAGGCCGCTTAGTTGATATGGCTTTACCCGTTTCACTGCTTAGCGTGGTTTTTGTATGTCGGATGCCGGACAGTTTATATCTAGCGATAGTCAACGCCTCCTAGTTGGCAGGTTTTAGCAGCCTGCTGTGTCAAGAGACACACCCTTCCCTCGAGTGGCACGTGGGGGACGTAGGACACCCCTCGCCCTCTCAAGACGGAGGTTAGGGTCCGCGAGGAAGTGGACGAAGATTCGGGGGATGACTTTTCCAAAAAGAAACAATGCGACACCGGTGATTGAGCACCCTATCATCTTCTTCGACGGTGTATGTGGAATGTGCAATCGGTTCGTTGATGTGGTCATGCGAGCGGATAAGGATAGTATCTTTCGCTTCGCACCGCTGCAGGGGGAAACTGCGCGTGAGTTGCTACCTCCTCTAACGGAGGATCCACGGGAATGGTCGCTGATCTACCTAGACGAGAGGGGCATTCACGAGCAATCGGATGCATCGTTGGAGGTCTATCGCCGACTTGGTGGCCCCTGGTGGTTGCTGAGCCTGGGGCGGCTCGTGCCACGTTTGATTCGGAATCAGGCCTACCGTTGGATCGCCAGCAATCGGTACCGTTGGTTCGGCCGCAGGGATTCTTGCCGATTACCGACGGAAGAGGAGAAGGGTCTCTTCTTTCCATGAAAGTAATGAAAACGGGTTGAGCCTTTTGTTGATAGTTCGAGGCAGGCAGAGCCGTTTGTTAGACCCTGTTTGTTCAGTTAGAGAAAGTTATCTTCGCGCGTGGTGATCGATGTGGATGTAGGCTTCGATGAACTTCACGATTCTTTTCTCATCAAAATCATTAAGCTTATCGATACGCGACCAGGCGGTGAGAGCAATTTTGTGACTCATTACCGGGTAAGGGGCCAGAATCGCATGGTCATATCGCCTAACAATTTGGGCCAGCTTTTCTATCAACGTCCTGCATTCCTGACTTGGCTGAGGACATTTGTATTGAACCAAAACTCCGCCATCCTCTAAGTTGTGGACCTGAAGTTCCTTGGAAATTGGATCTGGGCGGATTCCCCAAGGGGCTCTGGAAGGGAGATGGGGACCTGAAGTAGGCGGGTCGCTGGTATAAATGGTGAGCCCTACCTCACTTGAAGAGATGTGGCGGTTCCCCATGCTGGGCACGAACTCCACTTGGGGCCTGTTCGCCCAGTAGACGTAACCCCAATAGCCTACCCCCACCAAGAGCGAGAGCGCGACAAGATAAGAAAGTAGTTTCTGAAGCCGAGAGGCCCTTTTATGTTTTTCCCTCTCTTTCTGGCTCTGCCCTTTTCTCCCTTGCCGCTCGGCCTTGCGTTTCTCTTTTCTCGATAGCTGTTCCATAGAAGCCATAAAAATTGACTCTAAGGTGTTACAAAGTGGAGCTTACGGCAGGTCGGTTAAGGAGGCAGTCCATCCATCCTTTTAAGTGTGGCAGGGTGTCATCTATGGCAACGCCGTAACGCTGCCGCCGGACAAAGAAGGGGATGAAGGTGATGTCAGCCAAGGAGTAGTCTCCGGCGATATGATCCCGGCCGGTCATCTCCCGGTCCAGTGTCGAAAAAAGCTCTCGGAGTTTCTCTTTTGCCTTTTCTGGTTCCTTCCCCCGTAAGACCCCATGGCCTGCCCCATGGAGTCGCGTATTACAGAAGTCAATCCAGATTCTCGCCCGGGCCCTTTGAGCCAGCTCTTTAGGCATGAGAGAGACCTGGGGGTATTTCTCGTCCAGATATTCGTTAATGATAGCAGATTCGTAAATGACTGCATCTCCGTCAACGAGGACTGGCACTTTCCCATACGGGTTTAGTCTGAGGAGCTCCTCGGGTTTGTTCTTGAGATCAACCTCGATCAGCTCATACGGGATCTTTTTTTCCGCTAGGACAATCCTAGTCCTATGGGCGTAAGGTCAGGTGTGGCAGGAGTAGAGTTTCATAGTCACATCCTCTCCTCTAAAATTTCTTATCTCTATTACCACTATTTCCCCTTTTTCTCCAGCCTGTCTCTCAACCCGTCCCCGACAAGGTTCAGGCCCAGTACAGTAATCATAATTGCCAAGCCGGGGAATGTGGTTAGATGCGGCGCAACTAAGAGGAACTGTCTTCCTTCATTAAGCATGGACCCCCAGGAAGGAGTAGGGGGTTGAGCGCCCAATCCTAGGAAGCTCAAACTTCCTTCAGCAATGATTGCCGCTGCCATTCCGAAGGTGCCCTGGATCAGCAGAGGGGGAATGAGATTCGGCAGCATGTGGAGAAGGATAATGCGAGGTGGGCTGCCGCCGAGCGCTTGGGCGGCATGGATAAACTCCTTCTCTCTCAGCGCCAGGATCTCGCCTCGGACCAGGCGGGCATAACCGGTCCATCCGATTAGGCAAAGGGCCAAGATAACATGGTTCAGGCCGGGGCCTAAAACTGCGGTAAAGGCTATAGCTAGGAGAATTCCAGGAAAGGCCATGAGGAGATCAACCAGACGCATGAGGAGCTGGTCCACCCAGCCCCCAAAGTAACCTGACAGGGAGCCTACCAAAAGACCGATCAGCAAGGAGATGGTTACCGTGCTTATCCCTACCAAGAGTGAGATGCGAGCGCCATAAAGAGTGCGACTCAGGATGTCGCGGCCTAATTTGTCGGTCCCTAGGAGATGCTCATTCGAGGGAGAGAGGAGGTCTTTCTCTAGATTCTGGTGCGTTGGACTGTATGGGGCGATGATAGGCGCCAGCGATGCCACGCCGACAAGCAGCAGGAGAATCGTTATCCCGATAAAAAGAAAAGCTCTATTTTCCATAACTGATTCGGGGGTCTACAAGGTGATAAAGAATATCTGTGAGGAGATTTACCAGGAGATAAGAGATGGCAATGACCAGGATGCATCCTTGCACTAGTGGGTAGTCCCGTGTCTGGATAGCTTGGATGGTGAGACGCCCGATCCCAGGCCAGGTAAAAATAGTCTCCGTAATGATGGAGCCGGCAAGGAGGGCGCCGAACTGAAGCCCCACAATTGTGATAACGGAGAGAAGGGAGTTCCGGAGCGCATGTTTAAGCCACACCCTCCACTCGCTAAGTCCTTTGGCCCGAGCGGCCTGGATGTAATCCTCGTGGATGACTTCAAGGAGACTGGAGCGGATCATTCGGGTTAGGATCGCGGCCATGGCCATGCCCAGGGTGAGCGACGGGAGAATCAGATGACTGAGCCCTCCCCGCCCAGAGACTGGTAACCAGCCTAACTCTATGGAAAAGGCGATCATCAAAAGTGGGCCGAGCCAAAAATTTGGTATAGAGAGGCCGAGGAGCGAAAAGATAAGAGAGGAACGATCGATCCAGGAATGCCTTTTGACTGCCGCGATGATTCCCAAAGGGAAGGCTATGAGAAGGGCGACCCCCATAGCGGCTAAGGTTAGCTCCAGGGTAGCCGGGAGGCGCGTGAGGATGAGATCCGTAACTCTCCCTTGTTCATAGAGAGAGCGGCCGAGGTCTCCTGAGACGAGGCCGCTAAGAAAACGGACGTATTGAGTCCAGAGCGGTTGATCTAATCCCAACTCCTGTCGCAGCGCCTCTTTATCGGCGCCGCTAGCGGTCTCTCCTAACATCACCTCTATCGGGTCTCCTGGAATCAGGTGGATCAGGAAAAAGACCAGGGTCAAAACCCCGACAACGGTAGGCAAAAAGAGAAGCAGGCGGTTGAGGAGGTACCGCTTCACGCTGGTGGATCGAGGGAAGGGGAGAAAGAGACATTTTTCAGGGAGATCAAGCCACCATCGGGATAAGGAATAAAGCCATTGACAGTGGGTTTCATCACTACCACATTTTTTGTCCACCAAAGAGGAATGTAGGGGAGCTCCAGCGCCAGGATTTTTTGCACCCTGCTGTAAATACGCTTGCGCTCCTCAAGGCTTAGACTTTTTCTTCCCTTCTCCAGCAGTCGATCGATTTCGGGATTTTGATAACGGCCGCGGTTATTCCCGTAGGGAGGGATGCTGCTTGAGTGAAAAAGATTAAAATAGATATCCGGGTCCGAAATCCCCACCCATGAGAGCGAGTAGAGATGGAAGTTTCCCTTTTTGATATCTCCGTAGAATGTTCCCCATTCGTAGCTGCGTACCTCCAGCTCTATCCCTACCCGGTCGAGCTGTTCCTTAAAGGCCTCGGCAATCCTCCTGCGCAGGTCCAGAGTTGTTGTCTTGTAAGAGAGCTTAAAGCGGGGTAGGGGACCCTCTCCGTCAGGATCGGGAAAGCCGGCCTTGTCCAGCAATCTTTTTGCCTCCTCGGGATTGTAAATCAGTGGAGCAACGGAAGGTTCGTAGGCCCAATGAAAAGGCGAGAGCAACCCGGTCGCCGGCGTCGCCAGTCCCTTTAACAGATGGCGAATAACGGCCTCCCGATCTACTGCATAGGCTATAGCCCGGCGTACCTCTTGGCTCTTCAGGATGGGATGGTCGAGCTTCGTGCCGATATACTGAAAGATCGTTCCTTGGAGGGTCAAGATCGAGGCATCCGTGTTTTTCTTGAGCCAGGGAAGCATGTCAGGCTCGAGATCGTTTTGGAGAAAATCAACGGTCCCTTTTTTGAATTCAAGGGCTCGGACAATGGCATCCGGAATAATCCTAAAGACAAGGCCGGAGACCGAAGGAGGCCCCTCCCAATAGGAGGGATTGGCCTTGAGGACGACTCTTTCTCCCGGGGAGAAGTCCTCTAGAGAGAAGGGTCCTGAACCTATGAGGGCACTTTTTCCCGAGCCCCTGTTGGTGGGAGAACCTGCGGGGACAATGCCAAGGGTAGAGTTCTCCAAGAAGGGTGCGTAAGGGGCAGCGAGTCGGAAGCGGATTAGATAGGGACCGATTTGATCCACAGCCTTCAGGGCTTGGAATTCTCCCCGTTTCGGAGATTGGTTTTTCGGCTCCAGAACAGATTCGTAAGTGAACTTTACATCAGCAGCGGTTAGGGGCTTGCCATTATGAAAGGTGACACCTTTTCTGAGATAAAATAGGTAGGTTAGCTCATCCACCATCTCCCAACGTTCTGCCAGATCCGGCTGAAGGCGAGAGTTTTTATCGGTGCGGGTGAGCGAGTTAAAAATCAACTCCCCGATGCGTGCGGAGTTGGCATCCGTGGCATAACGGGGATCGAGGTGAGTCGGATTGCTCTCAAGGGCTATGACCAGGTAGCCGGGTGGTCGATCTGGCTGAGGGGAAGGAAGACAACCCACCAACAACGCCCATATCCAAACGGAAATCAAAGTGAAACAGGATTTAATTTTTACTCTACCCTTAGTTGTTTTTGACATGAGGATAACTATTTTGCTATCATGAATCAATTATTTTCATCTGGGGCTATGATTTTTTCACCAAGACTGTCGGTCTCTCTTCTGCTCGCGCTGCTTGTTTCTCTTTCCAGTCAACTAGGGATCAGGGATGCCTTCGCTCAGGAAACCCTGTTCCCGCTCTTCCCGGCTCTTAAGGGTTCGGTTGAATTCTGGAAGCTCGTCTTTACCCATTATAGCACTTCCGAGGTGATCTTCTTCGACCCGCTCGATCCGGCGAAGATATATAAAGTCCTAGAGGTTGGGAAAAACAACCGGGCACGCCGGCTGATCAGGAGAGAACGGAGGAGAATTTTGTCGGAGCAAGGTGTCATGGCGGATAAGGCTAGGGTACGGGTTCAACGGGGGGCAAAGGAGCGTTTCGCCTCTGGTCTCGCGCTATCTCGCAGATACCTGGACCAGATGCAGCAGATCTTCCGAGAGGAGGGCCTCCCGATCGAGCTGACCTATTTGCCCCTCATCGAGTCATCCTTTAACATCCGGGCTCGCTCCCGTGCCGGGGCTCTGGGAATCTGGCAGTTTATCCGTTCAACTGGAAGGCGGTTTCTCCGCGTCAGTCGTAGAGTGGATGAGAGGAGAGATCCTTTGGAATCGACCCGCGCTGCCGCTCAGCTTCTCAAGGAAAACTACGATGTCTTCGGCAACTGGCCCTTGGCGATCACTGCTTACAATCACGGTAGGCAGGGAATTGTTCGGGCAGTAGCGGAGCTGGGCCCCGTGGATCTGATGGAGATTATTCAGCACTACGAGAGTCGCACCTTCGGTTTTGCCTCAAAGAATTTTTATGCGGAGTTCTTGGCCGCTTTGGAGGTGGCGGAAAAAGGTGAAGAATATTTTCCCAATCTCGAATACCATCCGCCCTTCCCTTTGGAAGAGGTAGAGATGGAACGAACGATATCCATCGCTGCCGTGCTTAGGCGTACGGATATTTCCCGTAGCGAGTTCCTGGAATGGAACCCGGCCTTGAGCCCTAGGATTAGATATATTCCCAGGGGCTATCGGGTTAAGGTCCCTCCCGGAAAACTAGAGCTTTTTCGTGTTGCCTACCAGCAGACTCCCGAACGGCGTTTTCACCGGCGAAGCTCACGCTCCGCCTGCAGGAGGGCTGCCTCTTGGACCTGCTACCGGGTCGGGGTGGGGGAAACACTCTCTCATATCGCCAAGAGGTATGGGACCTCTGTACGCAAGATTCAAAAGCTCAACGAGCTTGTGAGCCCCCATTTTATTGATGCTGGGCAATACCTCAAGATACCCAACCACTGATCGCGGGCGGAAAAATAGTTTCCCCCTCACTCCATGAAGTATTATCCCATTTTTGTTGATCTCCGAGGCAAGAGGTGTTTGGTAGTCGGAGGAGGCGAGGTCGCTGAGCGCAAGGTCGAGATGTTGGTGGAGGCCGGGCCAGGGTGACCATTATCAGCCCGGATTTGACTCCCGCTTTGCGCGAGATGGTCAAGCGAGAAAAAAAGGTAACGAACCTCCCCAGGCAATACCGTAAGGGGGACATCAGGGGTTATTTTCTCGTCTATGGGGCGACCGGCGACCGTAAGGTTAACAGATTCATGGCTGATGAGACCAAGGAGGGTAAGGTTCTGATCAATGTTGTGGATCGCCCCAACTTGGGCAACTTCATAGCCCCTGCCGTGGTCAAAAGAGGAGACCTGGTGATTGCTGTTTCTACCGCCGGGGCCAGTCCGGCCTTAGCTAAAAAAGCGCGTCAGGATTTGGAAAGCATCTTCGGTCAAGAATATGAAAAGGCCCTGGAACTTTTGGGGGCGCTGCGTAAAGAGTTAATGCGACGTTCCCAGTCCTCTTCAGACCGGCAAAGGATCTTCACTGATCTGGTCAACTCGCCTCTGCTGGAGTATGTTAGGCGAGGAGACAAAGGGAAGGTGGAGGGACTTCTCTCTCGTATTGTTGGAGGGGACTGGCATTTGAGTGATCTAGGGATTAGTCTATAATGACTGCTGCCCATGGATGTTACATTGCTCAAGGTCACAGCGGCCATTTACCTTTTCGCGACCGGGACCTTTATCGCTGACCTTGTCTTTCCGAAGGATTCTTTCTCTCGCCTCTCTCCACTTCTTGTTCTGGGTGGTTTTCTAATCCACACCGCAGCTTTCACCTATAGTTGTATTTACGGAAGCTACCCTACATTAACAGAATTGCGTGACGCTATTTCATTTTACAGCTGGCTCATGGTGGGTGTTTATCTCCTGGTGCAGCTCAAATATCGGCTGACCATTCTCGGTTGCTTCATAGCCCCTCTGGCCTTTATCATGTCGCTAGCGGCTTTTACCTTGAGTACCGGGAGTGAGGCGATTCCACCGGCCATTAGGACCTACTGGCTTCCCATTCACGTCACTTTGGCCCTATCGGGAAATGCTGTGTTCGCGTTGGCCTTCGGGGTAGGTGTCCTGTACCTACTAGAAGAATACCAACTGAAGCGGAAAAAGATGGCCGTTCTTCACACCCGACTTCCGTCCCTGGAGACCTTGGATCGCCTCAATTATGTTTTTTTGGTGTGGGGCTTTCCTCTTATGACCCTCGGTATTATTACAGGGAGTATCCAGGCTCACTTGCATTGGGGAGATTACTGGTCTTGGGACCCACGCCAGATCACCTCGGCTATGACCTGGCTCCTTTATGGAGTATTGTTGCATGGCAGGATCACTGTGGGGTGGCGCGGGAAAAAGGCGGCCATTTGGACGATTGTTGGTTTTACTGTAGTGCTCGGTTATTTCTTCTGGGGTGACGTTCTTTTTCCCACTCGGCACGGGGGCCGTTTTGAGTAGATCATGCATGGGCAGATCATCATCGTGGGCCTAAACCACGACACCGCTCCGATCGAAGTGCGGGAGATCGTCGCCTTCGGCCGGTCTGTCTTGGGAGGGTCTCTTAAGCGTCTGCAGTCTCTAGCCTCGATTGATGAAGGAGTGATCCTTTCCACATGCAACCGAGTAGAAGTGGTAGCGGCGTCTTCGGATGAGCGGGCAGCCTTTAGAGAGATCAAGGAGTTTTTTGCAGAACGGGAATCACCTAAGGGCCATGGCAGATTGGATGATCATCTTTATACGTACTCAGGAGATACAGCCGTACGCCATCTCTTTCGTGTTGCCGCAAGTCTAGATTCCATGGTGGTCGGTGAGCCCCAAATACTCGGGCAGCTCAAGGATTATTATCTTGCGGCCCAAGAAGCGGGTACGGTAGGAACCATACTGCATCGGCTTTTCCATCGTTCTTTCTCGGTCGCCAAAAGGGTACGGACAGAGACGGGGATTGCAAGTCGAGCCGTTTCCGTGAGTTCGGTCGCAGTTGATCTTGCGAAGCGCATATTCGATCGCCTCGAAGGGAAAGTCGTGATGCTCATTGGAGCCGGGAAAATGGGTGACTTGGTTGCCCGTCATCTGCAACGGTGCGGCGTCAGCAGTTTGATGGTGACGAATCGGACGTTTGAGCCTGCGGTGGAATTAGCCGCGCAATTTCACGGTAATCCGATTCGCTTTGAGGATTTTCCCCGCTACCTCAAATTGGCGGATCTGGTGATTGGTTGCACGAGTTCTCCGGAATTTCTTTTGCGGGCGGAGACCATTGGCCGGGTTTTGAGAGAAAGAAAACAGAAGGCCATGTTTTTCATCGATCTGGGGGATCGGCACAACTTCGATCCCCGCATCAATGAGATCGACAATGTTTATCTCTACGACATAGACGACCTGGAATCGGTGGCAAAGCAGAACCTTGAAGAGAGATCAAGTGAAGCGAGTAAAGCCGAGGAGATCGTCAACGAGGAGGTGGCAGGCTTTCTCCGCTGGCTGGATTCACTGGAACAGGTGCCGTCCATCGTGGCCTTGAGGCAGAAGTTGGAGGAGATACGTCAAAGGGAGTTGGAGAAGTCTCTGAGCACAAGTCTCAAGGGGCTTTCGGAGAAGGAGAGGCAGGCCCTGGAGGATATGACCTCGGCCATAATCAATAAAATTCTGCACTTCCCCATTAGCCGTTTGAAAAAGCAGCCTGCGGATCAGAATGAAGTCATCTATACAAAAGCGCTTAAAACACTTTTCGATTTGGAAGAGAAGTAATACGAGGACCCATTTTGGATCTTAGGTTTTCGATTTTAGATTGAATCCAAAATCCGCAATCCAAAATCTAAAAATATGATGATTCGTATCGGTACGCGCGGGAGTGCCTTGGCCTTGGCTCAGGCGGGCTGGGTGAGGCGAAAGCTGGAAGAGAGGTACCCATCTCTCAGGGTCGAAACCGTCATTATCAAGACCAGTGGGGATCGCTTTCTCGACACCCCGATCAAAGCGATCGGGGGGAAGGGTATCTTTGTCAAAGAGATCGAGGAGGCCCTGCTGCGAAGGG
>JAPUHZ010000150.1 GCA_027297485.1 Deltaproteobacteria bacterium | reverse complement strand
GCCCATTTAAGGCTCTGATGCTCGCTGACAATCGCCGAGACTGCGATCACATGATCCGCATCCAGGGCATGCTTAATGCCGAGGATCAATCCCAAAACAAAGGCAGCATAAAGGGATGATTCCATACTTGATTTTCGATTTTAGATTTTGGATTTTAGATTGAATCGAAAATCGCCAATCCAAAATCAAAAATTTACCGAGTTCTGTCGTTTAAGAACGAGTAAGGGGTTGACCGCTCTGGCTCCCGATCCAGACCTCTCCTCCCTCGAATAGCTCTTTCTTCCAGATCGGGACACTCTTCTTGATCTCCTCAATGGCGAAGCGGCAGGCCTCAAAGGCATCACGGCGATGTGCTGCGGAGACGGCAATGATAACGCTGGTTTCCGTGATCTGGACAGGGCCAATCCTGTGGACGATAGCCATGCGCTGGATGTTCCATCTTTTTTTAGCCTCCTCTCCCAGCCGAGCCAGCTCTTTTTCGGCCATCTCCGGGTAGGCTTCGTAATCGAGCGCGATGACCCTGCGTCCATCGTTATTGTTTCTCGTAGTGCCGACAAAGGTAACAATGGCCCCGGCCTCAGGGTCGGTAACAAAGTCGACCAGTTCCTGAAGGCCAAGCGCTTTTCGGGTGATGCGAAACATGACCTAACCCCCACTCACAGGAGGGACAAAGACCACCTCGTCTCGTTCCTTGAGGAGGTAATCCGAACCAACATAATCCCGGTTGACTGCATAGAGGAGGCGCGTCTGCACCGGGGCCAGTTTGGGATAATCCCGCTTGAGGGCTTCCCAGAGATCTCCCACTGTGCTCCCCTCCCTTATCTCCTTCGTGATCTCTCCTGTGCCGACACGTTCTCGCAAAAATGCAAAGAATTTGACTTTGACCTTCATCTTCCCTGGAGCTGAGAGACCATATGACCCAACTCGGGTAAAATCAACCGCCGCATTGCCAGGTCGACAGCCCCCTTGGAGCCCGGGAGGGAGATAAGCACCTTCCCCCTAGCCGACCCGGCGACTGCTCGACTCATGATCGCCGCCGAGCCAATATCCTGATAACTTAAAAAACGAAATATCTCTCCAAACCCGTCTAAGCGTTTTTCCAAAAGGCGGTTCACGACCTCGTAGGTCCCATCTCGTGGAGAGATGCCGGTTCCTCCATTGACAATGATCGCATCGACATCGTCTTTACCGAGGGAATCCTGGAGCAGAGTCTCTATTTGAACCGGCTCATCCTTGACTATCTCGTAGCCGACCAGTCGGTGGGCCTTACCGGCCAACAGGGTCTTGATCAACTGGCCGCTATGATCGGTTGTCTCATCGCGAGTGTCGCTAACAGTAATCACAAAACATCCGAGGGTTTTTTTTGCTTTTTCTTTGTGCTCCGTGACAGACACCTGAATCACATACCTTCCCGGCCGGCTTTGGAGAATCTATATATAACAGTGGGATTACTTGAATTCAATTCACCTCAAGGTGGCAAGGGGACTCTTTGGTTCCTCGGGAGAAAACCCTCCGGCCTGAGCCAATAAGTCAGTGCCTCGAGGACCACCCTCCCGTCCCTTTCGGGTGCGCTCTCCCACGGCCTGGGCCTACCTCCATCCTCCACGTCCTTGTGCCCAGGCCTCAAGCCCGCATTTCTTGCCGGAGCGCGAAGCGAGGGCGTGCAGATGCCCGGAGATACAAGGCGCGCGAGAGACAAAGCGCACAGGCGTACTCTAGAGTACGTCGAGCCCTTTTTCCGAGCGCAACGCCGTATATTCGGGTAGATGCGCTCCCGTAGCCGCGGGCTGGTGAGAATTGCGGGCTAGGGTTCCTCCCTCGGAACCGGATGGATCGTAGCGCTGCGTAGGGGGTCTGCTCCGAAGAAAGGGAGCCGTCCGACACTGAACCACCTTGAGGAAAATAGACCTAACAGGTTAAGTGCTTAGAGGCAGAGAGGTAGAGGTCCATCGGCTCCCGCTGAGGAGCGGGCCCCCTGCGCTTCTGTTGAACATCACTTTTCGAGCTGACCCCGGCAGCGGTTGCGGCCAACTCGGCGCGGGAATAAGATAGGGAAACCATGCCTCTGGAAAAAGAGCCGTTTTCCCTTTACATCCACATCCCCTACTGCGTTAGCAAGTGTCCTTATTGCGATTTCAACTCGCATGTCGTCCCTAAGATTCCGGAGAGGGAATACACGGGTACCCTGCTAAAAGAGTTGGATATTTATGCCTCAGCAGACGGATGGCACGGTAGGAGCTTAAAAAGCGTCTTCTTTGGCGGTGGGACCCCCTCGACCTTTAGTCCTATGAGCATCGGCAAAATCCTGGAAAAGGCGGAGTTCTTATTTCCTTTTGAAAGAGACATTGAGGTTACCCTGGAGGCCAATCCGGGGACTGTGGATAGCGCGAATTTTGCCGGCTACCATGCCTCTGGCGTCAATCGGATCAGTATCGGGGCGCAGTCCTTTCAACCCCACCTGCTCAAGTTCCTCGGTCGTGTCCACTCGGCCGATGAGACCCGAGAGGCTTTAAGGATTATCCACCAGTCCGGCTTTGAGAACTTCAATCTGGACCTGATCTATGCGAGCCCAGGTCAATCCCTGGCGGATCTCAAGGCAGACTTGGACGAGGCGTTAAGCTTTCAGCCTCCCCACCTCTCCGCCTATAACCTGACGATAGAGGAGGGCACCCCCTTCCACCGGGAATACCGAGCGGGAAGAATTCGAAGTCTGCCCGAGGAGGAAGAAATCTCGATGGCGGAGATGGTTGAAGAGACTCTTTCGAGGGAAGGGCTGGAGCGCTACGAGATCTCCAACTATGCCAGAGCCGGTTTCCATTCACGTCACAACGTCAATTACTGGCAGGGAGGGGATTACCTGGGAATCGGGGCAGGAGCGCACTCATATAAGCGATGTCGGGATAACGGCGCTTGGGGATACCGATGGCACAACGAGAGGAATCCAAGCCGCTACATGGAAATGGTCGAGCGGGAAGGGCAGGCTGTGGCAGGTAGCGAAGATGTCGATCTTCAAAAGGCCGCGGGGGAATTCATGTTTCTTGGCCTGAGGATGACACAGGGAATCTCAGTCAATGAATTTTCCCGCCGTTTTGAAAAGAACCCTCTTGAGTTCTATCCCCAGGTCAGCGACTGGATTGAGGAAGGGCTGATGGAAGAAAAAGGGGAGCGACTCCGACTTACCCACCGCGGCTCTCTGGTTGCCAACTCTATCTTTGTGAGCTTCGTTTAGAAGTTGAAGGTGCCGCTTAGATGTATCTTTTCTGCCGTATTCTATAGTTAAAAGCTCAAGCATGACACTGGTCTAAACTAGGCCTAAAAAAAGCCCGCAATGTCTGAGGACACCGCGGGCTTTTTCTTTATGGATTTTACGTATTCCTTATTTTTTCCCTCCCTTTCCTTTTTTTGCTGCTGTTTTTGTCTTTGCAACCTCTGCCTCATCCTTCGCCTTCTTGACCTCTGCTCTCACTTCATGGACTGTGATGTTTCCACCAGCAAGGGTCCCACTGGCAACGGAGATGACCAAGTCGGAATCTTCTTCGGTAATTTCGATGGAAAAGGTATCGTTCCCCCGACCCGGATTGCCATTATCCACTACTTCGACCCTATAAGTGTATCCTTCCAAGCCATTTAGCCAACCCGAACCGGTGAATACAGCCTCGTTCTCGTCGACCACAAGGGTGGAAACTTCATTACCATGGAAGTTCATGTTTCCATCGTGATCAACAAATTGCAGTTGACCCTTCATTGTGGCATGACCCTTGTCATCGTAATGAACGTTAAACCCAAAACTGTGCCTTCTCTTGGTTTCATCGAGGATGAATCCTCCCCCGGTAACCTTGCCGAAGGTACTGACAACCGGCTCGTCCTCCACGACTGGTGCCGGATCGTCGATCGGTGCTGCAGGCGTAAAGTGAACGGATGTTTTCACCGAGGCGACGTTGCCCACCTCATCCAGGGCCGATACGGTGATTTCGTTGTCGCCCTCCTCCAGGGCTATCTCGGTAGAGAATTCCGGATCTTTACCGCAGTTACTGCAGATGACCCGTGGAGACCTTTGGTTCAACGAAACTGAGATTTCCGCCACCTCGTTGGCGCTGCTGACCGACCCGGACACCGGGAGTATAGCCTCTGAGGTTTCCTTGGGCAGATCGTTGAGGAGATTGATCTGCAGCTCCGGGGTCAGTTCGATCACCTGCTCGCAGCCGACCTTCACGGTGACGGGCGGCAGTTCGGTGTAACTGGTCCCCCCGCCTGGATTTACCGCCGTCACGGTTGGTGTCATCGTGTAGACGCCTTCCGGCAGGCACATGATCACCTGACCCTGACTCGAAGCGGAACTTAGACTGGTTGGGGTTCCGCTCGCGTACCACAACCCCGCAGAGTAGTTCGCAGAGTTTCCTTGGAAATCAATGCCGTTGAAAGTCCCTGAGGCCCAAACCCGGGGAGAGTAGATAGTTCCGGATAGGGACCGGAAGGAAAGTCGTGTCTCGCTGAGGCAGTAAGCGTGGGCGACCTGGAGCGCTTCCCCAGGGACGATTTCACGTTCTCCAATGTTCCTGTTGATGACCCGAAGATATGAGTACTGGTAGGTGTCTGGCTGGGTGGGAGTGAAGTTTCTGAAGTGCAAAGTCAGGTCGTCGGGTCTCCAGATGGAGGATTCCTGTTTCAGGCCCCCCAGGGCCATTTCATAGTCACCTTCGAAATTACCGGTAGCGGGGTTGTAACCTCCTTCGAAGCCGACCCGGACCGCACCTCCCCAGGAACTCATAGTAGCCAAAGGTGCAAGCTTGCTCGTGCCCGAGGCACCAACGTGAGAGCTGGTGAGCCAGATATTATCGGGTATCCCGTTTTGGTCATAATCTTGGTCCGCATCCCGGTAAAGCTCGGTCAGGCAAGAGCCGGCGCCTCCGTCAGGAGGTCCTGCCAGAAGAATCTTACCGTTGACGTAACCGGGATTCATGACGAACGTGTCCTGCAGGTCAACTGTCTCGCCGGCTCCTACATAGATTGATCTCAGATAGGGGGTACGGAAATACTCCGTTCGATAGCCGGTACGGAATGCCATATCACCGATCAGCCAGTAGGGACGTGGTGGCGATTCCGCTTCCGACGGGACCAGATTTTCCATCGCAAAGCTCCCCTGAGAGGGGGAATCCATCACCGTGTCGTAACGATAGTTCCTTAGGGGACCGCCGAACGCCTGCATACGCGTCAGATCCCAGATCCTGAGCTCATCTTCGCCTTCCATGTCCACTAGTCCGATGATCTCCCCCAGATTCTCCGGTGGAGGCACCGCAAAGGCCAGTTCTACAATCTGATCGCATTGCACGTTTACGAATTCCCGCCCCAAGAGTCTAACCTGGTCGGAGTAAGGGTCCGTGCCGGTTTGAAAGTAGACGTCGACGCGATAGAGTGACCCGTCCCCATGTACGACCAGGTACTCCTGTTCGGAGCCGTTGGGAATGGACCAATCATAAGCCTGGAAGGTAAAGATGTTCGAACCGGGTGTGGTTTCCCTCGAAGCATAGATGCTCCCCCCCTCTACGGAAATCGGAGCGCCGTCGGCACCGACGAAGTGAATGTCCAGGAGCCCGGCACACTGGCGGAAGTCTAGGCTGACATCCGCACTCGGCTCAGGAAATACCGGCGCTGACTCCAAAGGGTTAAAATAGTAGAGATCTCCCCAATCCTCGAGATACGAATAGACCATGACACGATACGGGATCCCTTCCTCAGAAGACTCCACCGTGATCTCGTAGCCGATACTAGTGCCTGTGTCGGCAGTAGGAAACGAGTAGTTGTTCAGCGGTGGCGATACACCGATACTGTTCGCGTAGATGTAAGCCCTCCTGAACCCCTCGTTTCCACCAGACCGGCTGAGGATTTCCAGAATGGCTGGATTGGTATTTGTAAACTCGATTACACCCTTAATCTGATTCGGATTCAGTAAGGCTTGTCCGAAACTGTTGACTGCCACCGATAAAGTAATCAAGATAATGATTGTCATCAACAGCATATCGTACACGCCTTTGCCCTGCGCATGAGCGCGGTTATCCAATACTGTACTGTACATTTTCTACTCTCCCTTCATTTGTTCAGAGCAGTGTGCCTGACATTGGCCTGCCGGCATTTAAAATATTGTGAAGTGCCGCCAGTACCACCGCTCCTAAATAATATCTTGGAAGGAAGGAGAGCAGCTTCTATGCCAATCGTTCTTGTGTTGGGTGATCGGACCCATAATCTGCTGAAATACCAAGTGATTTTCTTAATTCATCGTGCAGAGGGTAATTAGTATGGATGGGTGCTGTGTAACAAATTGATACAAATATGGACTAAAATGAGACATAGATCGTATTTTCCAACTATAAGAATAAGGAAATACATGAAAAAAGCTTGTCTAGACTTGCCAATAAAGACAGTTTAGATTAGAATATTTGTCTCATGTTGAAACAACTTCTAATGATCGGTGACTCGAAAAGATACAGATCACTTCTTATTGCGCTGCATGACCTCGGTATAAATGTGGAGCAAATTCCCTCAGACGACGATCTCATTGCCGTGAGCACGAAACCTTACGCAGCCGTTTTAATGGAATGGGACCCCTTCTCCTCAAGCCGAATGGAGACACTAAAAAAGATTCGTAGGATGTGGCCAAAGCTTCCCGTGGTGGGTTTAGGTACTGATTCAGGCGCTCGTACCGGTAGGACTGGCCAAATGGGGAAGGGTGCGGATCACGTTCTTCTGACAGGGGATGAGAACAAAGACCTGGCCCGTCTCCTTGACAGCTTGAAGCGGGTTATTCCAGAGCTGCGGGGACAGGTATTAGCTGTAAAAGATCTTCTATCGATAACGACCCGCAACGAAAATATGCAACAGGTTATTGCCTTAATTGATATAATTAAGGACATCCCTAGTAGTGTTCTGATTCAGGGGGAAAACGGGACCGGGAAAGAGGTGATTGCAAAGCTTCTTCATCAGTCCGGACGCCGTTCTGCGGAACCGTTTGTGGCTATCAATTGTGCTGCCATCCCAGAGACTCTGCTTGAGAGTGAGCTCTTTGGGCATGAGAAAGGTTCCTTTACGGGAGCAACAGAAAAGAGAATCGGCAAATTCGAGTTGGCTCATCATGGTACAGCGTTCCTGGACGAAATCGGGGATATGCCTTTGAACACCCAGGCAAAGATCCTGCGGGTCTTGGAGACGCAGCAGATCGAGCCTGTGGGCGGCCAAAATCAGATCCAGGTCGATGTCCGGATCGTTGCGGCCACCAATCAAGACCTCATTCAACAAATTGAAAACGGGCGTTTCCGCCAGGATCTCTATTACAGGATCAATACTTTCTCTATTAATCTTCCCCCCTTGCGGGAGCGGAAAGAGGATGTGCTCCCGCTCGCGCAGCACTTTCTCGACACCTTTGCGACCAGAAGGGCAGGAGGGCCAAGAAAGCGTCTATCCCCGGAGGCAGAAAGTCTGCTATTGAACTACAACTGGCCTGGCAACGTGCGTGAGCTACGCAACGCGATGGAACGAGCCGGGGTCTTATCGGCGGGTAAAGTGATCGGTCCAGAAATCTTCTCAGAAGAGATCAGATTCGGACGGAGCCATGCTATGCCTCCTATTGAGCAACCGCAGGGATCCATCGCTTCCACCACGCTTCCACCGCGAGTTGTTCCTATCAGAGAGTTGGAGCGAAGGGCTATCATCGAGGCACTTTCTCACCTTGGAAACAATGTCTCCGAAGCAGCAAAGCAGCTTGGTATCTCCAGGGCCAGTCTCTATCGCAAGCTCAAGAAATACGGCATCAAACAAACTGAATAGTTAACCCTTGCCCATCTTTTCAGATGAAAGAAAAAGAGGAGCACCTCCGAGGCTTTTCTGGCTGCCAACTCCATCTTCGTTAACTTCGTTTAGATGTGAGCAGACCGTCCGTTTAGAAAACCCTGGTTACTCTAACCAGCCCATCAAATTATATCGACCACGGGGTTTGAAACCCCGCGGTCGAGCAAAGGGGAGAACTGCCGCGTCTACCCGGTGGGAACCCCCGCGGGGTTGTGGCCGCGGCAGGCCGCGGGGTAGGCAATTCATCAATACTCACGTTGCTGTTTGAGTCTCTCGAGTTCTCTTCTTTGGCGATCGAGTTCCGCCTGGTTCTGCTCAAGCTGCTCTTGCTGCTGGGCTTGTGTCTGCTCCTGGCCTTGGAGTTGATCCCCGATAAGGGCCCCGGCCCCAAGGCCAATCAAACTGCCGATACCGGCCCCTGCCCCAGCGTTTCCGGTGGCGCTTCCAATGATAGCGCCTAACCCGGCGCCACCCAGCGTTCCGATTGCAGCCCCCTTCTCTCTTGTGGTTAGGGGGGCGGAGCAACCGAGAGAGGTTACCATGAGCAAAAATGCAGCAAATGTAATAAGGACGCGGTTCATAATCCCTCCTTTACACGCCATACGTGCAACGACTCAGAGGATCTCAACCTTATGCTGTCAAAGCCTCAGCAAACGCTTGCTCCCCATCACTCGTAGACGTTTTAAGAAATGAATGGCTTACAGGCGGTTTTGAAATTGTCCGATATCTTTTGTTGACCTTGCGATGGTCTTTTAGCTTCCTTCGCTTCCAGTCGATCAATCCCTTGCGCAGGTATTTGGGATCTATATTTAGGGTTTCGCAGATATTTTCGAAAGAAAAGAGCCAATGGCTACTCTCCTCTAGAATCCAATCCTCCGCCTCTTGAAATAGCACCGTTTCTTTCACTGTTTGGGCAAAGATGTTCTTCTGAAAACAATACACGGCATCCTCCAAAACCGACATCATTAGATCCTTTTCTGGCTCCAGATGGAGCTTGCTGCGTGCAGTCTCCAGAACACTCTCCGCGAGAAGCGTATCCGGCTGAAACAGAGAACCCATCATCTGTTCTTGTGTGTTCAAAATTGTCCCCCCGCATCAAAAAAGTACTGTCGCAGCAGGAAAAAATAGCCCGCCGACTGCTTCTCTTTCTTACTATTAGACGTTTTAGGGAATAAAAAGTTACAGATCAGTCTAAGAAAATATGATTCTCATTGACCATTCGCTAGAGTAACCGCAATCTCCCTTTCCCGGATGTCAAACCCTACCCATTCTCTAGCGGGACTTGCTACCAAAGAGCACATCGGCTGCCCAAAAGGCCAAATTCCGATTACTATGTCCGACACCAGGAACCATTCGAAAGCCCCTATCGGCTTTTCTAGAGATGAGAGCAGGCGGCAGCTACATTTTTTGGTCAGACACTATCTGGACAAGTCAATACTCATGTCTAACTCTAGATTTTCACTACTCATTCGCGAACTTAAGGCGTGCTCTTGCCAAATAGTCTCTTGGCGTTTTCGTAAGCAATCATCCGCGCGGTCTTCGGGTTCAATGTACCCAGCACCTTTCTCATTCGTCCATTTTTTCTCTTGTATTTCTCAGCGTCCATTCCTCGGCGGAAAAACTTATCATCCGTTCCCACCATGAAGCGCTCGGGCATTTCCTCGAACAACTTCGCCCAATCCTCGTGCAGTTCCCGTTTCGCGTTGTTTACCGGTTCTGTGTACCACCAGTGCTTGAGCCTTTTAACAATCTTAAAATCGATCATGAGATTAGGATACAGCTGGAGCATGTGCCATACGTTGTGGGGATTGGTGGTTGATGTGTGTGCCATGATCAGCTTCAGATTGGGATTGCGTTTGTACAGCAACTCAATACCAGCGAAAAATTTGTCTTCATAGGAGGCCCCTTTTGGATCAATGGTTTCGGCGTGTAGCAAAATCCAGTACCCCTCCTTTGCGATCAAGTCGACGGCCTTCACAAACGGTTCGAAATTCGGTGGATAGCGAATGATCGACTGTCGTCCGTTTTTGTTGAAATGATACAACCCGAACTCGCCGACACCAGTATAGATGCCGCTGTTAAGGTCCATGGCAAGCCGTTGGAGAAAC
>JAPUHZ010000015.1 GCA_027297485.1 Deltaproteobacteria bacterium | reverse complement strand
CGGTGGAAGGAGCCTTCAGGCCGAGGGAAATGGGCCAGTGCCTTGAAGGCCGCCACCCTTACCCCTTCACGTGATTATTCCTACCGTTTGGGCCTGCACCAAGCCTCACGTTCGGTTCCCTCGTCCTTCAGTCTCCTTCCCTTCGGAATAGCCTCAATGGTGCAAATTTAAATACGTTTGTATTAGTTTTCAACTAACCTAAAAAGCCGGAGAGAAAATTATACATTCTGGCAACCTAGGGCCGAAGTCAGTTATAGCACAGGGCATCCTTACGATCCCCCATAGGGTTCCCTATCCATCGGCCAATAGACCGAAAGTCATACGGCTCCCCCATAGCAGGAGAGCTCTTTATCGGTTGCTTATGTTCTTAGGTCCAGCAGTGTACCGAGAGCCTTATCGATGGTACGGACAATCCGGATGGAAGCCTCTACCTGGTGCTTGCTCTGTAAGAGGCTTACTAATGGTCTGACAACATCTTGTTCGCCGCTGGCAATAATGGTGGCGTTGCGGTGGAGTTCAGCAAAACCCTTCTGGATACCTAGGAGGCCGGTGTTTAAGGCGGACATCATTGCAATCCCCATGGTCCTTTCAAGGCGAATAAAAGCCTACTTATTTCAATCGGCAAGTGACGGTCAATCTTTAGCCTGCGTTGGTAGGGGCCGGGGGTCTTTCTTTAATATCAGTAAAACGGTTGAATTTTTAATCGTTTTTTAAAAGACTTGCCCAAACTTGAGCCCTCCCCCTCTATTCGATATGATTTGCCAGTCCAAAATGGGGCCGGGTCATCAGGGAGCTAGGAGGAAGCGGTAGAGCGGCAGAATGGGTAAGATGCCTGCCTGACATCGACCACTACTTCTTGGCGATTCAACTCCGTAAACAAACTCAAAGGTCAAAGAAGCTGACTCTCGCGACGGAGGTATCCCCGAGGAGATCCTGGTGGCCTTAAGCGCCGTCCAACATTTCAGCCCTGACTGGCTCGAAGATGAAGACCTAGTCAAAGATTTCGTTGGGTACTTAAAGAAAAGAGAAGCGGATCTGCCGGGAGAATTGAGGGGACACTTTGACAAATTCACGAAGTGGTCTCCCTTTGGAAAATACCACGAAGCATTCATGAAACTGTCTGCAGGCATTCATGTTAATTGAGATGACGAGGAAGGAGAGCACGATCTTTTTTATGGGCGTATTTCCCTGTCACACACTTGTTTTCACCGCAGGGGACCCACCCTTCAAGGTCCGTTCGGCCACCTCGGCGAGCAGATGGTCACTTTCATGATCCAGGGCAAAGACCCGAAATTGAACCACCTTGGAAGGGATGAACTCGAAAAGTTCGGAAAGAGATCCCTTTGTGATCTCCCCAGTGGATGGATCGAAAATGTAGATTTGCTTCTTCCCCATGGCAAAGGGGTTCTCCGGCCTTGGATCCTGGGTTGCCATGTCTACCCGAAACACCAGATCATGTTCGGAAGAAGGAAGCGAGGCTCTAATTCGTTTCTCCCAATCACTATCTTGAATCAGGGCCATGCCGTAGCTGAGCTCGTTTAACGATAGAGTCCGATCGTAGGCCATCTTCCATTTAATGTCCCGATCCAGAATCCTTCCCCACTCTTGTGCCAACGCTTCATTTTGCCCCTTACTGTAACGCCAACGGGAGACTTCCTCCAAGAGTGACCAGTCAGTGAGATGGAGGTAGTTTTCCATATTCTCCAGTGGGTTTCCTGCGAAGATTATCCGCATGGTGTCCGGGAATATATCCCTCAAGTGGAGATCGATGGCGCGTGTAGTCCGGTGATAATAGACATTGGTGTATAGGTATAGTCGAGCATTCAAGAACATCGTCAGGGCTGCGTTGCCTGCCTTGTGCAGGGTAAGCCCCTTAGGCGAAAAAAAGGTGTAGTGCATGAGTCGCTCTCGATCGATCGGTCCTACGGCTACACCGCACATGTAAGAGTCCCGTGATACGTAATCGAGGTTGTCGAATGTAAAAATTCCGCTGGTTAAGGGTTGGAGGAGCCTTAGCCACTTCGGCTTACGGTGATCCTCCTTGGCGTCCTTTTTAATGGGGAAGGCGATATCTTCTGGTTTTAGCTCCTCTCCCGGCATAAAGGGCCCACTAGGACTGCGCCGCAATTGCCGAATCAATTCCCCTAGCTTATCCTGGATGATGGTCTGGCCTATGTCCTCGTGGGTGATTTTGAAATCCACCAAAAAATTGTGATCAAAGAAATGGCCGAACGGACCATGCCCAACGTCGTGGAGAAGTCCGGTCACCCTCATGTACTCTTCAATAAAGCAAGCAGAGGGGCACTCATTTCCCAAAACCCGATGGAGCGAGGGGTACAGGTGCTTCGCAAATTCCCCCGCAAGATGCATAGCCCCCAGGGAATGTTGAAACCGGCTGTGCTCTGCCGAGGGATAGACCCAGCGGGCGCTTTGGAGCTGGTAAATATAGCGTAGCCTCTGAACCCAGGGGGAATCAATGAGGTCCTTCTCCGTCACTTCCCCTTTTTTCTGGGGAACGGTGAACTGAATATAGCGGTGAATAGGATCGGCCACTAGGGCCGTCCCTTCGTATTCGCTTTCCATCGTCTGTGCCACTTTTCCTCAGAGCTCGAACATCACCTGGGCAATCCACTTATCCCCGGTCTTTTCCATCCGGCTTTGGTGGTAGACAACAGAACGGATCTCCCGCTGGATATCGTGACGATCGGGATCAAATTTTTCCCCACTCACCTCTCCCCGAACAGAGTCCTCCTTGACCTCACGGACTTGAAATTCTTTTAGCAGATATCCACTCACCTGAAAGAGATAGAGGAGTTCGCGCATCCAGTTCACCATCAAGTCATCGCGGTCCACGCCTTCAACCTCAAGAGGGAGATGGTCCCGCACCTGGATCTTCTCGACGTCCGCTATTAGGTCAAAAAGGGCGAAGGCCGAGTTGGCAAAAAGCTCCGCTTGAGTCTTACCGAAGACCTTAATAGCCAAGCCCGAAGAACGCTTCAAAATACGGTATTTTTTTGGATCGTCCATGATCAACCCTCTAAGATGAAATCTTTAGTGGAGACACTACATAGGTAATCAAGTTATATCGACCACGGGGTTTGGACCCCGCGGTCGACCAAAAGGGAGAGCTGCCGCTTCTCCCCTTTGGAAACCCCATCGGCTTTGTGCCCGCCTCAAGAGGCGGGGTTTACATTCAATCAATTTTTATACCCGGTTGATGAGGCTGGCTGCAAAGCCTGCCCCAAAGCCATTATCGATGTTCACCACGGTCACGCCACCGGCGCAGGAGTTGAGCATCCCCAAAAGGGCAGAGATGCCCTGGAAGCTTGCCCCGTACCCCACACTTGTGGGGACGGCAATCACCGGCTTATCGACTAGCCCGGCAACCACGCTCGGCAGGGCCCCTTCCATCCCCGCGACAACCACTAGGACGGAAGCCGAAAAAAGTCTGTCACGGTTCTCTAAGAGACGGTGGATGCCGGCAACCCCGACATCAAAGAGTCGCTCCACCTGATTGCCCATCATCTCCGCCGACAGCGCAGCCTCTTCCGCCACGGGGATATCCGAGGTGCCGGCACAAACGACCAAGATCGAACCCCTTCCCGTCACGCGGATCCGCTTTTTGACACAAGTTGCCACACGGGCGTCTGGATAATAATGGAGTCCCTTTATTTGTTTTCTGAGTGAAGCTATTTTTTCGGGCGAAAGGCGGGTGATAAGCACGTTCGTCCGCCGCCTCAGCATCGCCTGCGCAATCGCAGCGATTTGGGCTACCTGTTTCCCTTCTCCCATAATGACCTCAGGGAAGCCTTGCCTGAGCGGTCGGTGATGATCCACCTTGGCAAAACCGAGATCCTCAAAGGGGAGGTGGCGTAGCCGCTCTAAGGCCCGCTCGACAGTCACCCTGCCCTGCCGGACCCCTTCTAAAAGCTGCGCCAGCAGCTCTTTGTCCATCTGTTCCCTTTCCAAGCTTTTGTCAAGCAAAAAAGAATGCGGGGACTATAGTCTCTTTTTGAAGTGGTCATGGCCCTGAATCGGAATAGAGAAAGGGTTTCCTTCACCGCTTAAGACTTTTATACCTTCACGGGCAGGAACACACTTCCCGATGCGGGTTATTGGCACACCCAACCGTTTCTTGATCTTTTCCAGACGAGTCCGATCCCGGCGCCGGAGACAAAAAAGGAGCTCGTAATCCTCTCCCCCCGTAAAGGCGTAGTGGCTACCTTTTCGCCCTGCCCAAAACCGATAAGGGCGAGAGAGGGGCAAGGCCTCTTCCCAAACGGCTGCACCGATCCTGCTGGCTTTACAGAGATGGCCTAGATCCTGAAGCAAGCCGTCGCTGATGTCGATCATGGCCTTGGCCAGTTTCATTTGGGCCAGAAGGGCCCCTGCCTGAAGACGGGCGGTTGGAAACTGGTGGCGAGAGACAAGATAGGAAAACTCCTGACCTTTAGCCCTGCCCCCTTTCCTCCTGAGGAGCTTCAGTCCCAGTGCAGAGTCTCCTAGGGTTCCAGTGACATAAAGATCATCCCCCACCTTTCCGCCGGTTCGAGTGATAGGTCGGTAAGGGGCATGTCCGGTCAGAGAGGCACTGACAAAGAAATGCTTCGAGGCGCTCGTATCCCCTCCCACTAGAGCCACACCACTTTGGGACGCAAGGGCCGTGATCCCACGGTAAAATTCTTCTATATATTCGGTATTGAAGTCAACAGGGATTCCCAGGGAAATCACCAGGTAGGCAGGACTCCCCCCCATGGCAGCTAGGTCACTTAGGTTCACGGCAAGGGTCTTATAGCCTAGACCGTAAAATGAAGTCCATTTGAGATCAAAGTGAACACCCTCGACGAGAAGGTCCGAAGTGATGAGAAAGGAGTTTTCCTTCCACTCCACCCACGCAGCGTCATCCCCGATTCCCAAACGCACCCCCCGACCTTTTGGGGTGGCCTTACGAATTTTCTCAATGAGGCCAAACTCCCCTAGCTCACTCAATCTCATCTAGGCCCTAAGGGGAATCGTCCTTTCTCTCCGCACCCTCTCCGCCGACTTTTCCCTACTCTTCCACTGTTTCCTTTTAGTCGATTTTGATTTTCTTTCCGAATTCAAAACCCCGGCAGCCCTCTTCTTACCTATGAGAGCCACGTCCAGGACATCCGACATGTTCTGGGCTAGGACGAACCTGAGTTTTCGTCGGAGTTGCTTGGGAATCTCATCCAGATCCTTTTGGCACCTATCGGGGACGACGATCGTCCTGATTCCCGCTCGAAAAGCCGCAAGGCATTTTTCCTTTAAAGCGCCAACCGGTAAGACCCTTCCCCGCAAGGTAATCTCTCCGGTCATTGCTACATCCCGACTCACCGGCCGTTTGGTGAGGGCAGAGATTAGAGCAACCGCCATGGTGATTCCTGCTGAAGGTCCGTCCTTGGGAATGGCCCCCGCCGGAACGTGGATATGAATGTCCAGCTTCTGGTAGAAATCCTCTTCGATGCCTAACTGTTTTGCATGGGAACGGGCATAGCTCACGGCTGCCTGGGCAGACTCCTTCATCACGTCACCCAACTGCCCGGTCAGGGTGAGGTTCCCTCGACCCTTGGAGAGCGAGGCCTCTACATAGAGGACCTCTCCCCCTGCACTGGTCCAAGCCAGCCCGGTTGCGACTCCGGTCTCGTGCTGCTTTTGTTCCGTTTCGGGAGGGAATTTGGGCGGCCCCAAAAATAGGTGGAGATTGCCGCGCGTCACGTGGGTAAGCTCTTTTTTTCCCTCCGCTATCTTACGCGCCACCTTACGGCAAATTGAGGCAATCTCTCGCTCCAAATTTCTCAGACCCGCCTCCTTGGTATACTGCGCAATGATGCGCAGCACCGCGTCATTGGAGATCTCCAAAGTGCTGACAGAGATCCCGTTGTTCTCTAATTGTCTAGGGATGAGAAACTTGAGGGCAATTTCCAGCTTCTCTTCGTTGGTATAGCCGGAGAGCTGAATGACCTCCATGCGGTCCGCGAGGGCCGGGGGAACCGTATCTAGCAGATTGGCCGTGCATATAAAGAGAACATTGGAAAGATCAAACGGTAGGTTGAGGTAATGATCGCTGAAGGCATGGTTCTGCTCCGGATCCAAGACCTCCAAGAGCGCGGCCGCCGGATCCCCTCGGAAGTCCGTTCCCACCTTATCGATCTCATCCAGCATAAAAACGGGATTGTTGGAGCCGGCCTGTTTGATCCCCTGGATGATCCTGCCCGGCAAGGCCCCCACATAGGTCCGCCTGTGTCCGCGAATTTCCGCCTCATCTCGCAGTCCTCCGAGAGAGTTCCTGACAAAATTTCTCCCGAGGGCGCGCGCGATGGACCTCCCCAGAGAGGTCTTGCCGACTCCCGGCGGTCCAAGAAAGCAAAGGATGGGGCCCTTAATCTTGCGTTTAAGCTTATTGACGGCGAGGTATTCCAGGATCCTCTCCTTGACTTTTTCCAGGTTGTAATGATCCTCGTCGAGGACCTCTTTGGCTTTTTGAATGTCCAGATTGTCTTTGGTCCTTTTGCTCCAAGGTAGCTCCACTAGCCAGTCGAGGTAGGTGCGGACCAGGGATACCTCAGAGAATTCGGGGTGCATCTGTTCCAGCCGCTTTAATTGTTTCTTGGCCTCCCGCTTTACCTCCGGAGGCATCTTGGCCTTTTCGATCTGATCCTTAAGCTCATTGATCTCCTCGGTCCGCTCATCTCCCTCACCCAATTCTTGCTGGATTTGTTTGAGCTGTTCCCGCAGGAAATAGTCCCGCTGGCTTTTGTTCATCTCATCTTTAGCCTGATTCTGGATGCGGGCCTGCATGGTCGAAAGCTCCAGCTCGTGGTTGAGAAGCTCGTTAACTTTTTTCAAGCGAGCCACAGGCTCGAAGATCTCCAGGATGCCCTGGCTCTCCTCGATTTTCAGGCGCAAATTAGAAGCAACCAGGTCTGCCAACACTCCAGGATCGCTGATGTTGTCAGTCACCATCACGATTTCGGGGGGGAGATTCTTGAGGTTCAGGATCTGCTCGATTTTTTCCTTGACACTGCGCATCAAGGCCTCTACCTCGATCGACACCTCCTGGAGTGTGGGTTCCACCACCTTTCGGATTTTCACCTCGAAAAACGGCCGCTCTCGGAGATAACTCTCTACCTCACCCTTGGATAAGCCCTGCACCAGGATTTTCACCCGGCCATCGGCCAGCTTAAGCATGCGCATGATGGAGGCCACGGTGCCTACCCGATGGATATCGTTAGGAGTAGGATTATCTTCGGCTGAATTCTTTTGCGATACCAAAAAGATCAGGCGGTCCCTTGAGAGAGCCTCCTCGACCGCCCGGAGCGACATATCTCTCCCTACGAAGAGTGGAAGCATCATGTAGGGATAGATAACAATGTCGCGGATTGACAACAGGGGAAGCACATCAGGGATCTCCACCGTAGACCCCTTTCCCTCCTGACCGTCAATGTTCCATTCTATTTCGCTCATATGTTTCTAGTCCTTTTATCAAAGTTAGCACACTGGCTGTGACGGTCAACAACAATCTTTGGGGGCCAAGAACCAAACAGGAAAAGAAATAAGAGAATAGAATAACACCAAGCAAGGTGTATAGGTTGACCCTAGGACCGATAGGGGGTTATCCAAATATCTGCTTGACCTTGTCAAGGAAGCCTTCTGCGAGAGGATTCTCTCCCCCAAGTGTTGCGAACTCTTTTAAGAGCTCCTTTTGTCTCGACGTAAGATGGGTGGGAGTTTCCAGAACCACCCGCACGTGCTGATCTCCGTGATAATACCCCTGGACATCTTTAATCCCCTTGCCTTTCAAGCGAAAGACTTTTTCCGATTGAGTCCCGGGAGGGACCTTCATCTTGACTTTGCCCTCCAAGGTAGGGATGTCGATTTCTGCCCCCAAGGCTGCCTGGGCAAAGCTGATAGGCACTTCACAGATTATATCCAGACCATCACGGATAAATAGGGGATGCGGTTTAACCTGAATGACCACATAGAGGTCCCCTGAAGGGCCGCCTGAGACACCGCTCTCTCCCTCGTCCCTGAGCTTAAGCCGAGAGCCGGTCTCGACTCCGGCCGGAATCCTCATGCTGAGCGTTTGAAACTTGCGCACCCGACCTGCGCCCTTACAGGAACTGCAGGGATTACTAATAATGGCCCCTTGGCCCCGGCATTGGTTACAAGTCCGGGAGACAACGAAAAAGCCTTGTTGGAAGCTAACCTGGCCTTTCCCCCGGCACGTGGGGCAGGTCCGAGGTGAGGAGCCGGGTTTTGAGCCGCTTCCGTGACAACTATCACAAGGGCCCTGGCGAGGAATCTTGATTTTCTTCTCAGTTCCAAAAACCGCCTCTTCGAAGCTGATGGTAAGATTATAGCGAAGGTCTTCCCCCCTTGCCCGGCTGCGGCCCCTGGTGGTCCTAGATCCGAAAAACTCTCCGAAAATGTCTCCAAAGACATCCTCAAAGCCGGAGGTGAAATCAAAACCGCCTTTGCCCGGACCCCCGTTTCCAAAGGCCGCATGTCCAAACTGATCGTATTGAACTCTCTTCTCAGAATCCGTAAGGACTTGATAGGCCTCTGAAACCTCCTTAAACTTCTCCTCTGCCTGCTTGTCCCCTGGATTTTGGTCAGGATGATATTTTAACGCCAGCTTCCGGTAGGCTTTTTTGATTTGCTCCTCACTGGCGCTGCGATTCAAGCCTAGCAGCTCGTAATAATCTCTTTTCCCGTTCAATCGCGAATCCCTCGTAAATGACTTCTCTTATTATATAGCAAGAAAACGCCTCTCCTCAATGCGTAGGGGAGCAGGGGCTTCCCTGGGAATGGCGAGTCGAATGTCTTCTTGACTCCTCTAGTCCTTGACCTCCTTGAAATCCGCATCAACAACCTCCTCTTTCTTCTTGCTTTCCCCGTCCGTTGCCCGATCCTCCTGATCCGGCGAGGCCTGCTGTTGTGTCGAGGCCTGTTGTTGGGAGGCTTTGGCATATATCGCCTCGGCGAGCTTATGGGAGGATTGGCTTAGCCCATCGGCCGCGGAACGGATCTCTTGGACATCCTCGCTCTCCATCGCCTTTTTGGCCTTTTCCAGCGCCGCACCGATATTTTCCTTCACCTCAGGCTCTAATTCTCCCTCGTAATCCTTCTGCGATTTCTCGGTGGAATAGATGAGCGAGTCCAATTGATTGCGGGCCTCCACCGACTCTTTACGTTTCTTGTCCTCTGCGGCATGAGCCTCTGCCTCCTTGACCATTCGTTTGATCTCTTCTTCAGAGAGGCCGCTCGACGCGGTGATCTGGATCGACTGCTCTTTACCGGTTCCCATATCTTTTGCCGAAACATGCACAATTCCGTTCGCGTCGATATCAAAGGCCACCTCAATCTGAGGCATTCCCCTGGGCGCCGATGGAATCCCTACGAGATCGAATTGGCCCAGGAGTTTGTTGTTCGCAGCCATCTCTCTCTCCCCCTGAAAGACTCGAATAGAGACGGCTGTCTGATTGTCTTGAGCGGTCGAAAAAATTTGACTTTTTCGTGTAGGGATCGTTGTATTGCGCTCAATCAGCTTTGTGGAAACACCCCCCAGGGTCTCTATCCCAAGGGACAGAGGAGTCACATCAAGGAGGAGGACATCCTTGACTTCCCCCTTGAGTACTGCTGCCTGAATCGCCGCACCTACAGCCACCACTTCGTCCACATTGACCCCTTTGTGCGGATCCTTGCCAAAGAGCTTCTTCACTCTTTCTTGAACCGCAGGCATCCGAGTCATGCCCCCCACCAGGATGACTTCATGGATATCACCAGGGGTTAAGCCCGAGTCCTTAAGGGCTTGGCGGCAGGGTGCTTCGGTCTTGTCGATTAAGGTGGCACAGAGGGCCTCCAGTTTGGACCTTGTTAGTTTCATGTTGAGATGCTTCGGCCCATGCTGATCGGCGGTGATAAAAGGGAGATTGATATCCGTCTCCATGGAGGTGGAGAGCTCGCACTTGGCTTTTTCGGCCGCCTCTTTCAAGCGCTGCAGGGCCATCCGATCCTTGCGCAAGTCAATGCCCTGGTCCTTCTTGAACTCATCCGCTAAATAGTCCATCACCCGTTGGTCATAATCCTCCCCTCCAAGGAAGGTGTCTCCGTTAGTTGCCTTGACTTCAAAGACCCCATCTCCCAGCTCCAGAATAGAGATATCAAACGTCCCCCCACCCAGGTCGAAAACGGCAATCTTTTCATCTTTCTTTTTGTCCAAACCATAGGCCAGCGATGCGGCTGTGGGTTCGTTGATGATCCGAAGCACGTTAAGTCCGGCAACGCGCCCCGCGTCTTTGGTTGCTTGTCTTTGGCTATCATTAAAATAGGCAGGGACTGTGATTACCGCCTCAGTTACCTTTTCTCCCAGGTAATCTTCCGCTGTCTGCTTCATCTTCTGAAGGATAAAAGCGGATATCTCCGCCGGACTATAGTGCTTTCCTCTGGTTTCTATCCATGCATCCCCATTGTTCGCAGGGGCGATTTTATAGGGGAGGACCTTCATGGCCTTCTGGACCATGGAATCATCATAGCGCCGTCCGATGAGCCGCTTTACGGCGAATATGGTGTTTTCCGGGTTGGTAATCGATTGTCTCCTAGCAATTTGTCCAACCAATCGCTCCCCGCTATCCGAGAAGGCGACTACTGAAGGTGTGGTGCGGCTTCCTTCAACATTGGCAATAACATTAGGGTCCCCTCCCTCCATGATTGCCACACAGGAGTTGGTTGTCCCCAAATCAATCCCAATAACTTTTGCCATTGTTTGTTCTCCTCATTGCTCCATTACGTCTTCTGGATTCTGAATTCAGGAGCCAGGATTCAGTAGACAGAACATTATTTAATCATCCGCGTTTTCTTTTTCAACCTTCTCCTCTTCTATTTTTTTCTCTTTTGTTTCAGGAGACTTAGCAATGCTGACCAGAGACGGGCGAAGAAGGCGGTCGAGGAGATAATACCCTTTGTGATGTTCATCTATGACGGTGTTAGGCTCATGTTCCTCGCTTTCCACCTGGGCAATGGCCTCGTGCTTCTCCGGATCAAAGATCTCCCCCCTGGCCGATACCTGCGTCATCCCGTGTTTACTCAGAACTTCGAGAAAGCCCTTTAAAACCATCTCGACTCCGTCGAGGATCGGCTTTCCATTCCCCCCTCCCCGCGCATGCTCGACCGCCCGTTCCAAATTATCCAAGATAGGCAGAAGGTCCCTGACAAGCTCCTCATTGGCGTACCGGATTGCTTCTCCTTTCTCTCGGGCCACTCGCTTTTTAAAGTTTTCCAGCTCCGCACCCTGTCGGAGAAAACGATCATAAGTTTCCTTTGCCTCCAGCTCCTTGGAGTTTAGCTGCTGGCGTAGCTTCTCCAACTCAGAAGGGGGGCCCTTTTCTTTTATTTCACTTTCAGAAGATTCCTTATTCGTTTCCTCCGTCCCTATTTCCTGGTTCCCTTTTTTGCTTACCTCATCCATGGTTTTAACTTTCCCCCTAAATAGTATTCAAAACATTTAACCACCCGTGCCTCTTTGTCAAGACCCCTTAGCTGAAAACTTATTGATTTTCAAAGGGTTTGCGTGTTTTTGTAAAAAGTGTTAAAGCTTAAAAAGTATCTCCCTACCATGCGTTCCCTCTGCGTAACCTCTGCTATAGTCTTGCGCTCTCGGCCATTTGGCGAGTCTGATAAAATCGTTTCCTTTCTCACCGAGAGTCATGGGAAGGTTACCGGCATTGCCAAGGGGGCCAAGCGTTCGCGTAAAAGATTCGTCAACGCGTTGGAGCCATTCTCTCTAGTCACTCTGCGCTTCCAAGATCGGCCTCACAGTAGCTTGGTTTTTGTTCATGCCTGCGACTTGGTGCGGGCCTTTAAAGATCTGACCACGAGCCTGGAAAAAATCGCTCATGCCTCTTATCTCATGGAGATCACAGATGGGTTTATCAGCGAGCATGAAGAGAACCGGCTGCTCTTTGAACATCTGCGGGAAGGGCTGATTTTCGTAGAAGAGAAGGGAGCCTCTCTCTCCTTCCTTACCTTTTTTGAGCTGAAGCTGCTTAAACTATCGGGTTACCAGCCGATGTTGGAGCATTGCCGTCGCTGTAGAAAAGATTGGAAAGCCGAGTCTCAGGATCAATGGTGCTTCAGTCCGCGCGATGGCGGCATCCTCTGTCAGCCTTGTTCCACCTTCAGGAAAGAGACCCTGTCCCTATCCATTGAGGCGCTTCATGCGCTGGCAGATTTTCAGAAAGCGAACGGCATCCTCTCCGTGCACCTTGCTTCTCCTCATCCCGTTCCAAAAGAGAGCCGCTCTGTTCTGCTCCGATTCATCCAATACCAAATAAATAGGGAGTTAAAATCGGCCCCATTTCTCGAGTCATTTTCCGGTTATGGGTAAACAAAAAAAATATGTCTATTCTTTCGGCGGCGGGAAGGCCGAGGGAAAAGCGTCCATGCGAGAGCTCCTGGGCGGAAAGGGAGCCGGCCTTCACGAGATGACCCGAATGGGAGTTCCGGTCCCGCCCGGCTTCACGATTACCACAGATGTATGCGCTTATTACGATGCGCACCGCGGCCGGTATCCGAAGGGACTTAACCACGAGATTATGGCCGCGCTCAGAAGAGTCGAAAAAATCATCGGAAGAAAGTTTGGCGACCCGGAGAATTCTCTGTTGGTATCGGTCCGGTCCGGGGCGCGAGAATCGATGCCTGGGATGATGGACACGGTTTTGAACCTCGGGCTAAATGATCAGACCATCCAGGGCCTTATTGCCGGCACCAAAGATCCACGCTTTGCCTACGACTCCTACCGCCGCTTTGTCCAGATGTACGGTGACGTTGTCTTGGGGCTTAGGCCGAAGGATAAGAACGAGCGTGATCCATTCGAGCTAATCCTTGAACGCAAAAAAGAGGCTCGCGGTGTTCGGTTTGACACCGAGCTGAACGCTGAGGAGTTAAAGGAACTCGTGGTCGCGTTCAAAGCAGAAATAAAAACGAAGCTGGGAAGGGACTTCCCAGAAGAGCCCTATGAACAGCTTTGGGGCGCTATCGGCGCAGTGTTCGGTTCATGGAACAACGATCGTGCCATTGCTTATCGCGAGCTGTACCACATTCCTCACACTTGGGGGACTGCGGTCAACGTGCAGACTATGGTGTTTGGGAATAAGGGAGAGAGCTGCGCTACCGGCGTGGCCTTCACGCGCGACCCTGCCACAGGCGAAAAGCGCTTTTACGGCGAGTTCTTGGTCAACGCCCAGGGGGAAGACGTAGTAGCGGGGATCCGCACACCACGGCCTATTGCTGAACTGAGAGAGGTCATGCCGAGGCCTTATGCTGCGTTGAAGCGCGTCTGTAAGATTTTGGAGAGACGCTACAAGGAGATGCAAGACATCGAGTTTACCATTGAAGATAAAAGGCTGTGGCTGCTCCAGACCCGGACCGGGAAGCGGACCGGTTTTGCCGCTGTCCGAATCGCAGTCGATATGGTCAAAGAACGGGTCATCTCTAAAAAAGAGGCGCTCCTTCGGATCGAGCCGGATCAGCTCAACCAGCTTTTGCGTCCTATCTTCGATCAGGCGGACAAGGATCGAGCCGCCCAAGAGGGACGTATCCTGGCAAAGGGTCTACCTGCCGGTCCCGGCGCGGCCACGGGTCGCATCGTCTTCCATGCAGAGGACGCGGAGGCATGGAAGAAGCGGGGGGAACGCGTGATCCTCTGCCGCATCGAGACCAGCCCCGATGATATCCGTGGCATGGAGGCGGCCCAAGGAATACTTACTGCCCGCGGCGGGATGACCTCACACGCAGCGCTTGTGGCGCGGCAGATGGGGAAAATTTGCGTGGCCGGCTGTGAAGCCGTTAACATTGACTACGCTCAGCGGGAGATGCGTGTCGGGGGCACCCTTTTGAAGGAGGGAGATTGGATCTCTGTGGATGGAACCACTGGGGAGGTGATCCGGGGAGAGATTCAGACACTTCCCTCAGAGGTCCTCCAAGTCCTGATCGGAGGGGCGATGAATCCTAAGGCCTCTCACGTATATCAGCAGTTTTCTAAGCTCATGCGATGGGCGGATGGAGAGCGCAAAATCGGTGTCCGAACCAATACGGACCAGCCGGAACAAGCCCGGGTAGCCATCGCCTTTGGCGCCGAAGGGATCGGTCTGTGCCGTACAGAGCATATGTTCTTTGAGGGGGATAGAATCCGGGCAGTGCGGGAGATGATTCTAGCAGAGGACGAATCGGGGCGCCGCAGGGCCTTGGCCAAGCTCCTCCCGGTGCAGAAGAAGGACTTTAAAGACATCCTCGATATCATGGGGGATCTTCCCGTCACGATCCGTACCCTGGACCCTCCTCTCCATGAGTTTCTGCCCAAGACAGAGGAAGAGATCGTGGAGCTCTCACAGATTATGGGCGTCCCGGCTGAGACCATCAAAAACAAGATTAGGCTCCTGCATGAGTTTAACCCGATGTTGGGACATCGCGGCTGCCGCTTAGGTATTTCCTATCCTGAAATAACGGAGATGCAGGCCCAGGCAATCTTCGAGGCAGCCTGTGAACTGCGCAGGGAGGACAAAAATCCTTTCCCTGAGGTCATGATCCCTTTAGTGGGATCGCGCCAAGAGTTTCATGCGCAACGTGAGATCGTGGAACGGGTCGCTCAGGAAACCATGAAGGCCTACGGTGTTAGAGTGCACTATCTGATCGGCACGATGATCGAGCTTCCTCGGGCCTGCCTCGTGGCCGACGAGATTGCGAAGGAAGCGGAGTTCTTCTCCTTTGGAACCAATGATTTGACACAAACTTGCTTGGGTCTTTCGCGGGATGATGCGGGCAAGTTCCTACCCGGCTATGTAGCCCACGGACTGCTCCCGGAGGATCCCTTTGTTAGCATCGACCTAGACGGGGTCGGCAGCTTAATGCGTATTGCCGTGCAAAAGGGACGAAAAGCACGGAAGGGGCTTGAAATCGGTATCTGCGGTGAGCACGGCGGCGACCCCAGATCTGTCACCTTCTGTCATGAGATCGGGCTAGACTATGTGAGTTGTTCTCCCTATCGTCTCCCTATTGCCAAGCTGGCGGCCGCGCAGGCCGCTTTACAGGCAAAGGGCTAGCCAAATTACGTCATTTTTCACCACAAAAATAGCCAAGGAATAGAAATTGACAAAAAGGGTCATTTCTAGGATAATAGGTATTTTATAGACAGGTATTTTTTTTATGGAACCTCGTATAGCTGAGCTTTTCGTCCGGGGGGGTATCCTCACCCGGGAGCAACTCAAGGAGGCCCTCGCAAAAGAAAAGGAAGACGGCCTCAACCTTGTCCAGCAACTAGTTCGGCTTGGCTTTACAACCGAAGATCGGCTCACCCAATTTCTCGCCAAGCAATTCGGCATCGAAAAGGTCGACCTAGATAATGCTCAGATCGAAGATTCGGCCTTTAACCTGGTCTCGCCTCCCCTTGTTCAGAAACACCAGATCATCCCTCTTAGACTCTCTGGCTCCACGCTGACCGTGGCCATGACCGACCCGACAGACCTGATAGCGATCAATGAAATTAAGTTCATCACTGGATACAGTGTACATGTCGTCTTGGCTTCTGGTTCGGCAGTCAAAAAGGTCCTGGAGCAGCGCTTTGGTGGGGTCAGTTACGACGAAGTCCTGAAAAAGTTCAGTGGCGACGAGATGGAGGTTATCCACGATGAGGAAGACATCGACATCCAAGAACTTCAACAGGCCACCATGGACGCTCCTGTCGTCACGTTGGTCAATGCCATTTTGGCCGATGCGGCAAAACGGAGGGCCAGCGATATTCACGTCGAGCCCTATGAAAAGCTCTTTCGTATCCGTTTCCGGATTGACGGGCTCCTGCAAGAGATCATGACGCCACCCCCAAAACTCAAGAACGCCCTGATCTCTCGTCTTAAGGTCATGGCCAACTTGGATATTGCCGAGAGAAGAAAGACCCAAGATGGACGGATTAAGCTCAAGAGAGGACCCGGACAGGAGCTGGATATTCGAGTCTCTGTGTTGCCTACGCTTTTCGGAGAAAAAATTGTTATGCGTCTTTTGGACAAGTCCAACCTCCAACTGGATATGTCCAAGCTCGGCTTCGATCCTCGGGCCCTGAGCCTTTTTAAAGAGGCAATCTACAAACCCTACGGGATGATCCTTATCACGGGTCCCACGGGTAGCGGCAAATCCACCACCCTTTACTCAGCCCTTTCGGAGCTCAATAAGGCGGATGTCAACATCTCCACCGCTGAGGATCCGGTCGAGTATAACCTCATGGGGATTAACCAAGTGCAGGTCAAGGATGAAATCGGCCTTACCTTTGCGGCTTGCCTTCGATCCTTTCTCCGCCAAGACCCGGATATCATCATGGTGGGAGAGATCCGCGACCTGGAAACAGCTCAAATTGCGGTTAAGGCAGCCCTCACCGGCCATCTGGTTCTCAGCACCCTCCATACCAACGATGCCCCTTCTACCGTGGACCGGCTGATCAATATGGGGATAGAGCCCTTTCTGCTTACTTCATCGATTAACCTGGTTGCGGCCCAGAGATTGGTGCGCAAGATCTGTCCCAGTTGCAGGGTACCGGTAGAAGTTAGCCCCGATGTTCTCATTAATATTGGTGTCGATCCCGCAGAGGTCGCTGCGGGTTTTCCTACCTTCTCCGGTAAAGGTTGCCCTAACTGCAACCAGACGGGGTACAAAGGTCGGCTTGCCATCTATGAGATCATGGCGATGCATGAGGTCCTAAAAGAATTGGTCCTGAGACGCGCCTCCAGTGATGATCTGAAGCGAGAGGCAGTGAAGCTGGGAATGAGCACTCTTAGAATAAGTGCCATTCAAAAAGTCCGAGAGGGGCTCACGACGATCGAGGAAACCGTGCGGTCCAGCGACTCGGACAAAGGGTCTGGATCGGTATTTTCCGGGGCACTATGAGGTGTTGATGGTGAAGGGTCAATAGTCAACGGGGCTGAGGGAATCGACCATCAACGAATAACTATTGATTAACAAAAGGAGAGAGTGATGTCGGTCTTTGTGTGGGAAGGGAGAACCGCCCAGGGGAAGATCCTTAAGGGCGAGAGGGAAGCACCCAACCAGGTGGCGGTTTTTGCCTGGCTTAGGACCCAGAGGATTCAACCTATACCCGCTCGGATTCGGGAGAAAGGAAAGGGACTAAGTACAGAGATTACCATCCCGGGCTTTGGGGAAAAGGTCAAGCCACGTGATGTGGCAATCTTCACACGGCTATTCGCCACTATGATCGACGCTGGGCTTCCGATCGTTCAAAGCCTCGATATCCTCAGCCAGCAGACAGAGAATAAGACTTTCAAAAAAGCCATCCACACGATAAAGCAAGATGTCGAGGGCGGATTTACCCTGACCGACGCCTTGAAAAAACATCCCAAGGTTTTCGACGACCTTTACGTCAATATGGTGGAGGCCGGAGAGATGGGCGGGGTCTTGAACCAGATCCTCAACCGGATCGCCTTCTTCATCGAGAAGGCTAACAAGCTCAAGAAAAAAGTAAAAGGGGCCATGATCTATCCCTGTTCGATTATGGGAGTGGCTGTAATTGTGACCACTATCTTGCTCATGTACGTCATTCCCGTGTTTGCCGAGCTTTATGGCAACATGGGTCAGGCCCTCCCGGCTCCAACTCAGATAATGATCGACCTCAGCGATTGGTTGCGCGCCTACATTATTTACCTAATAGGCGGAGTCATCGGCGTCGTTGTTGCCATCCGTATGTACTATAAAACAGAGCAGGGGAGAATGACCATCGATACGTTTCTCCTCAGACTTCCGGTCCTGGGAGACCTTCTCCGTAAGGTTGCAGTGGCCCGTTTTTCGCAGAACATGGCGCTCCTTTTAGGCGCCGGGGTTCCTATCCTAGATGGTCTGGCAATTACGGGCAAGACTGCCGGGAACAAGGTGATTGAAAAAGCCATTATGGATGCCCGTGTCAGCATTAGCAAAGGAAGAACTATAGCGGACCCATTGAGGGAAAGTGGGATCTTTCCCCCTATGGTCTGCCAGATGGTAGCCATCGGAGAGAACACCGGGGCCCTGGATGCTATGCTCAAGAAGGTCGGTGATTTTTATGAGGAGGAGGTGGATGACGCCGTAAACAATCTCACGGCCCTTATGGAGCCGGCGATTATGGTCGTCCTGGGGGTTGTCCTGGGAGGATTAGTGATCTCGATGTATCTACCGATCTTCCAAATGGGCGCGGTGATGAGCTAAATGATTGGCTGGCGGTCTTGATCCTCGAACCTTGAGCGAAGAACAAACAGAGCTGAGCAAAAAGATCAAATGGCTCCTTCTCTTAAGGGTGGTCGTTCTCTCCTTTTTCCTAGGTTCCACCGCCCTCTTTCATTTTTTCAAGGAGGGAGGAGACGCCTGGGCATTTTACTCTCTTCTGATACCCTTAGTCGCCGCTATCATCTCCATAAGCTCGGCCCTTATCCTCCCCTGGATTAAAAACCTCCTCTTTTTTGCCCATCTCCAGGTCAATTTTGATGTCCTTTTGGTTACTGGTATAGTTTTGCTTACAGGCAACAACGATAGCCCTTTTGCATTCCTCTATAACCTAGCCGTCATGAACGGCGCCATCCTGTTATTCTATCGTGGGGCATTGACCACCGCGGCATTTTCCAGCCTGTGCTATGGGGGCCTCATGTTGTGGTCTTACTTCCTATCGTATCGGACAGGCGGCTCAATCTCTGAATCTTTTGTCATGGGTCTCACGCTCAACCTCCCGACTTTCTTTATCATAGCCTTCCTGGGCGGCTACCTGGCGCACAGGCGCCGCGAAGCGGAGCAACTCCTCAGCGAGAAGCAAAAGTCTTACCTCGATCTTGAGGCTCTTAAAGAGGCCCTCGTCGAAGGCGTAGGTAGCGGTGTGGCCATCACCGATCTCAAGGGTGAGATCAACTATTTTAATACTCAAGCCCAAAACCTGATCTCTCTCAAGGACGAGGCTGTCATAGGGAAGAAGCTGACAAGTGTTTTTCCCGGCCTTACTTACAATTTCGATGGTCTCGACAGACAAAAGAGAGTTGTCCTCAATGATTTTTCCTACGCCGGTCCTCAAGGACGCGATAAACGTTTACGGTTAACCCTGGCCCCGCTGAGCGATCCTGCCCAGCAACCCGTCGGCTTCGTTGCTATCTTTGAAGACATCACAAAGCAAAGGGAGATGGAAGAGAAGATCCGGCTTGAAGAGGAGCTGCGCAAGGCAAGGGCACAAGAGTTAACCGGTGACACAAGTGACGAGGCCAAGCGTGCCTTTCGCTTTGAAGGAGTCATAGGCCACGGAGGTGGGGTGAGCAAGATCTACCATCTCATTCAAAAGGTGGCGGCTACCAGCACCAATGTTTTGATAGCGGGAGAGAGCGGGACTGGAAAGGAGCTGGTGGCTCGTGCCATCCATTTTAACGGGCCCCGCAAGGAGCATCCCTTTGTCGCCGTTAACTGCGGCGCCATTCCTGAGGGGTTGATTGAGAGCGAGCTCTTTGGCCACGTGCGGGGCGCCTTCACGGGCGCGGTCTCGGACCATATGGGGCTATTTAAACAGGCCGATGGGGGTAGCATATTTCTGGATGAGGTCGGGGATCTTCCCATAAACCTTCAGGTCAAACTCCTGAGAGTCCTGCAAGAGAAATCCTTCACTCCGGTCGGGGGAACCAAACAGATCAAGGTTGATGTCCGGGTGATCTCTGCCTCCAATAAGGATCTCCGAAAAGAGATGGACAAGGGACGCTTTCGGGAAGACCTGTTTTACCGTCTCAACGTGGTCCAAATCACCCTCCCCCCTCTGCGTGGCAGAAAAGAGGATATTCCGGCCCTGACGCACCACTTTATCCGGAAATTTGCCGGGGCCTTTAATAAGCAGATCGAGGAAATATCTAGCGAGGCCCTCGTATACCTTATGAACTACAGCTATCCGGGAAACATCCGCGAATTGGAGAATATGATTGAGCATGCGATGGCCGTGACTAATAGGGGTATGATTACTGAGGAAGATCTCCCCTCTCATGTCAAAGGAGTTCCTATCACGGAAGAGCTGGAGACGTTCGAGAAAACTGCTCCAGGAGGGAGCGACGTTTTTTTTGACAAAGGCATGTCGCTCGATGAAGAGCTGGCGACCCACGAGAAGTGTCTACTTTTAGGCGCCTTGAAGAGATCCGATGGCGTACAAAAGAAGGCTGCTGAAGTTCTTGGGATCAATTATAGATCCTTCAGGCATAGACTAGAGAAGTATGGCTTATTGAACATAAAAAACAATCGTGTTAAAGATGAAGTGATGGCCGAATAACATTTTTTGCCATCGGTTCTGTTGATGCATTATGTTACATGCTTTGGAATTACCCTTATTTGTCAATTGCCAAAACTTTTAATTCTAACAACAAATCTGCAAGTTACTGCTTTTGCACAATATTTGTGCAGCGGCAATGTTTCCAAGAAGAGCTGGGGTGGGGAAAGCCATATCAGTCTAATCGCATACAGGCTGGCCCAGTTCTTGCGGAGGCCTAGTTTGCAGTTGATAGCCCTTCAAACAGCCAGGTCGTGAATGAAGGAGGTGAGGGAAAAACAATTCGCGGTGGAGTTTAAGGGAGAGAAAAAAATCCCGATAGGGATAAGGGAGAGAAAAAGAGAGCTAGCGTTGAGCAATCAGCCACTGTCTTCTAGCTCAGAGCTGACCGCTTAAAGTTTAAAAAGAAAAGACAAAGAAAGGAGTTATTATGATGAACAGATTAAGATTAAGATCCGAAGAGGGTTTTACCCTTATAGAGCTATTGGTGGTTGTCGCCATCATTGGCATCTTGGCGGCGATCGCCATCCCGCAGTTTGCCGCTTACCGTGAAAGGGCATACAAATCCGAGGCTCAATCAGACCTAAAAAATGCTGCTACAGCCCAAGAAGCCTACTTCGTGGATAACAACACCTATTTGAACAAGAATGGTGTTGTTAGTGATGATCTTCCTGGCTACAAGAAAAGCGCCAACGTGGTTTTGAACTCAGTTGCCACCGGGACTACATTCGTATTGGAAGCTGATCATGATAACTGCGCTAATGATTTTACCTTTACCAGCTCAACTGGATTAATAACTGGTAGTGACTGTAATTAATCGGACATTTTTTCTCTAGCACTTAGTTTCCAACAATCTACGGAGGGGGGAATGGGAAATCTTCTATTCCCCCCCTTTTTTATTCATTGAACTTCCTGTCCTTGGTTTATGCCCTACGAACAATTCGGGATCCATGACTAAACGAGACGCTTCAACCCTATTCCTTTTGCTGGCTATGGTTCTCTGCTTTAGTCACGAAATGGTATGGAGTGGAAAGGTCCCGTTTTTTCGTGACCTATCATCCTATTTCTACCCTATGAGGTTCGTACTGGCCGAAAGTTTGAAGGACGGCACGCTTCCCCTCTGGGATCGGCACATGGGGATGGGTTTTCCTTTCTTGGCGAATTTTCAATTGGCTGCTTTCTACCCACCGCACCTGTTTTTACTTGTTTTGCCCTTTTTTACAGCCATCCAGGTCCTTTTTCTATTTCATTACATAGTGGCAGCAACCGGCAGTTACCTGCTCTGCCGAAGATGGAAATATCCTCCGTACCTGGCCCTCGTAGGGGCCTTGCTGTTCACTCTCGGTGGTACTGTCGTCTCACTGACCAATTTACTAAATCACTTCCAAGCTGCGGTTTGGCTGCCTTGGGTTCTCCTTATGGGGGAGAGACTTTTCCTAGCCCAAACCTGGAAAAACTTTCTCTTGTTCACCTTTACGTTGGTTTTCCAGTTCTTGGCAGGCTCCCCGGAGATTTATGCAATGAGCATGGTGTTACTCTGTTTAGATGGCTTGAGAATAAGAGCGATAGAGGGAAGTTTCACCCGCAGGCGACTTTATTGCTTAATCGTGGCAGGGAACGTCTTAGTTGCAAGCCTTGCTATGATTCAGATTTTACCTACTGCGGAGCTATTTTTGGAGTCGAGAGGACGTACTTCCCTTAACTACCCAACTGCCAGCTCCTGGTCTCTTCATCCGCTCAACCTTTTGAATCTCTTTCTTCTCGATAAAAAGGTCGACATGACCCTACCCAGTGGGGTTGGACTCTACTTTGTTCGAAAGATCCCTTTTTTTATTAGCCATTATTTAGGGGCGATCTCTCTCATAGGTATATTGCTGTGGTTTTTACGCGCGCCACGAAAAGAAAAGGGAATCTATTCGACACTTATTATCGTTTCCTTGGCGCTCGCCCTCGGAAGGCATACCCCCGTCTACCCCTTCCTCTATCAATATATCCCTTTCTTCGATCTCATACGTTTCCCGGAGAAATTTTTCTTTCTAACCTCAGGCCTGCTGCTCTTTATAACCCTAAAGGGGCTCTATGGTTTTCTCGAATACGATCATGCTACGGACAAAAAATCCCTTCTCTTCCTCTCCTTGATCTCTATTCTTTGGCTCGTTTTCTATCTCTTTTTTCGCCATGAAACCGCATCTTTGGTCCGATTGATCACATGGGCCGAAGCGCCCCCCTTTTCCTCAACGCCCAGAGGCATCTCAGCCATCCTCTTCTCTCTTGAGAGGCAGATGGCCCTAATCCTTGGCATCTTTCTTGTTATAGTTCTTTGGAAGAATCAGAAGATTCGAACCAACCTCTTTAAGGCCCTGATTATTGGTTTGGTTTTTTTCGATCTGTCCTCTGCCCACAGACCCTACCATTACCTCCTGGACGCCGATCTCGTCTATAATAGTCCCAGGGTCCTTGCCGCACCGAGTCCGGAAAGAACCCGAATTTTCTACTATCCCCCTGGCTCCAGCCTGCATCCCAGCTATGTTTCGATACCGGGACGACATTCGTTCTCAGAAATGGTGGGGCACGGTTTCAGTATCCTTCGCCCGAACGTCGGTTTCTTCCATGGGTTTGAATATATGCAGGAGATCGATGCCTTTGGAAGATTGCCTTACGGTGCCTTTTTGGACTTTGCTAATAAGCTTTCACCAGAGAAGCGATTCCGTCTTTTAGGCAGATTAAACGTGCAATACATCATCGCCCTTCAACCCTTGACTCATGAGGGCGTGACCCTAGTCCGCCACTATCCCGAGCACCCCTCCTGGCTCTATAGAGTCGATGGTATCATTCCCAGGGCAAATATTGTATCCAAAGTTATTGCGGAGGGAAATCCTGAGAAGATCTTGGAACGACTCTCGAGTAAGGAATTTGATCCTCTGAAGGAGGTTATTCTCGAACGGCCTCTATCTGTCCCTGCGAAAGAGAATCTCCAAGCTAAAACAGAGATCGTAAAATATACGGATAGTCACGTCAGAATCCGGGCTTCTCTCGATAGCCCGGGGGTTCTGGTCTTGGCAGATTCTTTTTATCCTGGTTGGCATGTCTATGTGGATGGAGAGGGAAAGGAAATTCTTAGGGCAAATCTGTTTTTCCGGGGAGTTCCCCTGTCGGCGGGAGAGCATGT